>NZ_QTUM01000099.1:0-2837 GCF_003435615.1 Catenibacterium sp. AM22-6LB | reverse complement strand
GTAGAAAATGTCATGCCCCTGTTGACATGACATATAAGCGACTGCCTGTCGCACAAAGAAAAAACACTTTAATCGTGTTTTTCTTCATTTTCTTTTTGACTTTCCTCTTCTGGAATAATAAGTCTCAATAATTCAATTCTGTTTTTATCAATCTTTTCAATAATAAACATACAGCCATCTACATAAACCTTCTGATGAGGGTTGGGTGAACCATTCACATGACCTAAGACAAGACCACCAATAGATTCAAATTCTTCAGAAGCGAATTCTGTACCACAACGGTCATTGACTTCATCTATGTTTAAACTGCCGTCTACTAAATAAACATTCTTAGAGATTTTCTTTACTTCTTCACTATTGTCATCATATTCATCGTCGATTTCACCAACGATTTCTTCAACAATATCTTCTAATGTCACAATACCAGCCATAACACCATATTCATCTAATACAACTGATAAAGACACATGTTCCTTACGCATAGAAGCAAAAACATCTGAAATATGATTAAATTCATAAACGAAGTAAGCATCTCGCATATAATCCTTTACCTGGAAATGTTCATGATTAACAGGCTTCATTAAGATATCCTTGATATGTAATACACCAACAATCTCATCACCCTCTTCTGAAAGAACAGGTAAACGAGAATATTGTGATTCCTGCAATACAGCAACCACTTCATCATAAGTCGCATCATAATCAACTGTAGCCACGTGAATACGTGGTGTCATGATTTCTTTAATATCAGTATCACCAAAATCAAAGATATTATGCATCATTTCTTTTTCTTCATCTTCTAATACACCTTCTTCATGAGACACGTTTACAATTGTTTTTAAGTCTTCTTCAGAAAGTGTAGGCTGTGGATCAATATTACCACCTAATATATGAATTAAGCCATGAGACACTGCAGTTAAGATAACGACAACTGGTGTAAATATAAAATTTATAAATTGAATAAAACGACAGAATCTATAACATAATGCTTCTGCTTTACTTACAGCTAAAGTCTTTGGTGTAATTTCACCAAAAATAAGAATCATTAACGTAACAAACCCTGTTGCAACCGCAACACCTGTTCCTTCATTACCAAATACACTAATTACAAAAGATGTAGTTAATGAAGAAGCTAAAATGTTAACAAGGTTATTGCCTACTAGAATTGTACTTAACAAATGATCTGTATCTTCTAAAAGATTAGAAACAATTAAAGCCTTGGCGTGATGAGGATCTTCTTCATCCTCACTTACAGTCTTTACTCTAATCTTAGAAACAGACATAAATGCAGTTTCTGCACTAGAAAATAAGCCTGACAATCCAATCAATAAAATAAAAATAACAACCATCATTATCTGACTCGAGTCCACGACACTATCATACTCCTTTAATAACTATATTGAGTGCTATATACAAAAGCACAAGTATATTATACATTTTTTATAAGAAACATCAATAAAAATCAAAAAGGAGGAACAAATGTTCCTCCCAATGAATGATTATTATTTAAGTAATGATCTATATAATGCTTCAATATCTTCAACTGAAGTATCTCTTGGGTTACCTGGACGGCAAGCATCAGCATATGCATCCTTAGCTAACTGAGGAATATCTTCTTCCTTAACAACACCCTTAAGAGTCATTTCGATACCAACATCTTCACCTAACTTCTTAACAGCATCTACAGCAGCTTTACGATATTCTTCCTGAGTCATACCATCAACACCTTCAACACCCATTGCCTTAGCGATGTCTTTATACTTTTCACCAGTATATTCAGCATTGTATTCCATAGTTGTTGGAAGTAAGATTGCACAAGCTTTACCATGAGGCATATCATAGTAAGCACTTAATGTATGAGCCATAGAATGGTCAACACCTAAACCTACGTTAGAGAATCCCATACCAGCAACATACTGACCTAAAGCCATACCTTCACGTCCTTCAGCAGTGTTTTCAACAGCACCTCTTAATGAACGAGCGATAATTTCGATAGCTTTAATATGGAACATATCTGAAAGTTCCCAAGCACCTTTAGTAATATAACCTTCAATAGCATGAGTTAAAGCATCCATACCTGTAGCAGCAGTTAATCCTTTTGGCATTGAAGACATCATGTCTGGGTCAACAACAGCAACTACTGGAATATCATGACTATCTACACATACGAATTTACGTTTCTTTTCAACATCAGTGATTACATAGTTGATTGTAACTTCAGCAGCAGTACCTGCAGTAGTAGGAACAGCGATGATTGGAGCACAAGGATTCTTAGTTGGTGCAACACCTTCTAATGAACGTACATCAGCAAATTCAGGGTTTGTAATGATGATACCGATTGCTTTAGATGTATCCATTGAAGATCCACCACCGATAGCTACGATACAGTCAGCGCCTGCTTCTTTGAATGCAGCAACACCAGTCTGTACGTTTTCGATAGTTGGGTTTGGTTTAATGTTGCTGTAAAGAACATATTCAATACCAGCTTCATCTAATAAATCAGTTACTTTCTTAGTAACACCAAACTTTACTAAATCAGGGTCAGAAGCAACAAATGCTTTCTTAAATCCTCTTGCTTTAATTTCTTCAGGAACAGCTTTAATAGCACCTGCTCCATGATAACTTGTTTCATTTAACATGAACTTATACATGATTATCAATCTCCTTTTAATTAACTTTTCTGTCTTCATGTTAACATTGTAAGTGTTATCATTCAAGTGACAGATAAGTGGATTTGTCACTTTGTGAATAATTTTACAAAACTTGTTAATCGAGTAAGAGAAAATAATTAAAATTATTTTCGTCCTCTCACACCACCGGGCAAGCCGTTCGGCACA
>NZ_QTUM01000098.1:509-3296 GCF_003435615.1 Catenibacterium sp. AM22-6LB | reverse complement strand
CAGGGTCACGAAATAAATATCCTTTTTTTATCGTGTCCTTTTTACAGGGTCCATTTTATCTTAATAAGAACCTTTCTTAAAAGCAGCTATTGCAAGTGAACCTGGACCGATATGACAAGCAACACTTAATGATAAACGGTCAAAGATGACCTCTTTATCAGGAAATGCTTCTTTGATCTGTTCAAGATAATCTAAAGCAGCTTCTTTATCATAAGAATAAACACATGCTACTTCATAATCATCACCCCAGCCACGATCACTAATATCCTGTTTTACCTGGTCAATCATCATCTTACGAGCTTTTTTCATAGTACGTGAGGTACCGTATTTATCTAATTTTTCACCCTGAATAGTAAGAATAGGCTTAATCTTCAATAAACCCGCAAGCGTTGCAGCAGCAGGGGATAAACGCCCACCTTTCTTTAAATATTCAAGTGTATCTACAGTAACATAGATAGTGGCATTCATCTTATTGTTCATAAGATAATCATAAATCTCTTTTGCATTATATCCCTTATCTGCCATTGCAAGGGCATCTAGGACATCTGCTTTTTGTGTTACAGAGATTCTTTGAGAATCCACAACAAATACTTTTCCTTTATACTGATCTTCATCCGCCATCATCATTGCTGTCTGACAGCTTCCTGATAAGCCACTGCTCATAGGTATATGAATGATAGCGTCATGTGTCTTTAATATTTCATCCCACTTCTTTGCGATAATACCAATAGTAGGCTGTGAAGTGAATACTTCTGCACCACTCATTAGTTTTTCATAGAAATGTTCTTGTGTTAAATTGATATCTTCTTCAAATTCTTTCCCATCTATAGTAAAAGGCATAGGAATACAATAGATACCTAATTCTTTTGCTTCTTTTTGTGTAATGCCAGAGTTACTATCTGTCATGATTGCAATTTTCATACAAGGACCTCCTTCAGTCAAACTCAATTTTAACAATTTTGAGGAATAAATCAACATTTTCTTGACTAATCAAGGTAGACGAATTATTGTAAATGCACGTGAAAGGAGTTACAAAAATGATAAAAAAATACTTAGAAACACTTTATGGTATGGGAGAGAAAGCTCTTCAAGCCCTTATCATTATAGTTATTGGATATGTTGTATATAAGATTTTTGATAAGTTATTTACAAAATTTATAGAAAAGTCTTCCCAGGATGAAATTGTCTTAAACTTCTTTAAGACAATCATCAAGACAGTCTTTATTGTGATTATTGCGATTATGGCTTTATCACAGCTTGGTATTAATACAAGTTCTATTCTTGCTATCTTTACTGCAGCTTCTGCTGCTTTTGCACTTGCTATTAAAGACTCACTCGCAAGCTTCTTTGATGGTATTATCATCTTACTAGCAAAACCTTTTTCAAAAGGAGACTTAATTGAAGTTGTAGGTGTCACAGGAAGAATTCAGGAAATCTCTTTACTCTATACAAACCTACTTACTTTAGATAATAAGAAGATTGTCATTCCTAATTCACAATTAGCACACTCAACATTAGTGAACTATTCAAGTGAAGAAATACGTCGTGTAGATTTAAACTTTGATGTTATTATGGGTAGTGATACAGAATTAGTTAAGAAGGTTATTATGGAAGAAGCCTTATCTAATCCTTATTGTCTTAATGATATTCCGCCTTTTGTGAATATGACAGAATATAAGGATAGTGCATTAACCTTTACACTTAGAGTATGGGCAGCCACAGAAAACTATGAAACACTTAGATGTAGTTTACTTGAAAATATGAATAAGCGTTTCAACGAAGAAGGTATAGAACTTGCCTATACGACCTATGATATTCATCTAAGCAAATAAGTTGCGGAATATTCTTCAATCTGTTTAAATATAGGTGAGGTGAAGAATATGAAAATTGTAGATCAGAAAGGTTTTAATGAAGCATTAAACAATAAGTATGTATTAGTAGACTTCTATGCAGACTGGTGTGGCCCTTGTAAGATGGTTGGTCCAGTATTAGAAGAATTAGATGCTGAAAATGATCAGTTAACAGTTGTTAAAGTCAATGTAGACAATGAACTTGATTTAGCATCTAAATACGGTGTACAGTCAATTCCAAACATGATTTTCTTTAAAGAAGGTAAGGCTGTTACACAGATCATTGGTTTCGCAAATAAGGATGCAATCCTTGATAAAATCAACCCATTTATGGACTAAGAGGCACCTGATTGGTGTCTTTTTTATATGCCTGATTTTTCTTTTTATGATAATAAATTAAGCGTAAAAAATATTAAAATTAGTCAATTTGTGGAAAAGACAAATAACTAAAATAGATTCATGAAATGCACAAAGATTTATACTAATGAATATTGACATGTATACACAAAGAGTGTAAGATGTTTCTCATGATAGTTGGATGCTATCATACAGTTATATCCATTATGGAGGGGAAAATTATGAAAACAGTAAAGGTTTTAGTTGCTGCAAGTATGGCAGCAGCATTACTTGCTGGATGTGGAAGCAAAACTGATACAGATACTTTCAGATTTGCAAGTGAATTAGATATCCAGGGTATGGATTCTACAGTAGTTGATGATGGTATGTCATACAACGCAATCCACGCAATCACAGACGGCTTAACAGCAGTAAATGACAAAGGCAAGACAGTTCCAGCATTAGCTAAGAGCTGGGATGTAAGTGCTGATGGTAAGACTTACACTTTCCACTTAAAAGATGCTAAGTGGTCAAATGGTGATAAAGTCACTGCCAACGATTTCGTTTATTCTTGGAAGAGAATTATTAAGAATGCAGGTAA
>NZ_QTUM01000098.1:0-499 GCF_003435615.1 Catenibacterium sp. AM22-6LB | reverse complement strand
GTGAATTAGATATCCAGGGTATGGATTCTACAGTAGTTGATGATGGTATGTCATACAACGCAATCCACGCAATCACAGACGGCTTAACAGCAGTAAATGACAAAGGCAAGACAGTTCCAGCATTAGCTAAGAGCTGGGATGTAAGTGCTGATGGTAAGACTTACACTTTCCACTTAAAAGATGCTAAGTGGTCAAATGGTGATAAAGTCACTGCCAACGATTTCGTTTATTCTTGGAAGAGAATTATTAAGAATGCAGGTAACTATGCTTACATGTTAGGTGATGATGGTGCATCAGTTAAGAATGCGAGTCAGTTGATTGATTTAGGTCCTAAGGCAACTGATGAGCAGATGAACACTTTAGGTGTTAAAGCAACTGATGATAAGACTTTAGTTGTTGAATTAAACAACAAGGTTCCATATTTCACAGATTTAATGGCTTTCCCATGCTACTTCCCACAGAACGAAAAGTTCGTTGAAAAATGTGGTAAGAACTATGG
>NZ_QTUM01000097.1:0-3352 GCF_003435615.1 Catenibacterium sp. AM22-6LB | reverse complement strand
GCTTGCCCGGTGGTGTGAGAGGACGAAAATAATTTTAATTATTTTCTCCTACTCGATTGACTCCAATTACAGTCATTGGACTGTTTTATATAGATTCTCTCATGACATATATATGTCTTTTTTATTTAGTGGAAAGGGAAACAAGATGAATATTGTAAGAAGAATAGGTGCTGTTCTATTATCATTACTTATGATATTAGGAATCACTACACAAAGTGTCAGTGCAGCATCCTATAAAATGGAATGGCATGGTAAATCTACTGCATATGGCAGTACTGTAGGTAATTTCACAATTGATGGAAGAAGAGCCTGGTGTATAGAACATAAGAAAACAACCCCATCGAATCAGACAATGTCAGGTGATTTTTATACAAGCACAGAACCTAAATATGCGAATATACGTAAGATTATGTATTATGGATGGTTTGGTTATCAAACATGGGACGGTATGAATGGATTAAATGATGATGAAAAGAATGTCATTATGTCCATGGCGCTTTCTCATGCTTATTCTAATACATCACTTAAAAAAGGTAAGATTGCTGATTTCTATAATTATGCAACTTCTAAACCTGATCCTTTGAATCAGAATAATCTTTTATTTAGTAAGAATGATTTAAGTACTTACTATGATCCAAATGCGAGAGTACAGAAATCAGAATCAGTCAGACTCAATGGTCCTAATGGATATCATATTACTATTAGTACTGGTACAAATAAAGCAAAGGTCGTCAATGAAACAAGAAACCAGTCAGGTGAAACAGTAGATATCTATGGTGGAGATATAATGCATTATGAAGCAGATGCGTCTTATACAGGTCCAGTCTATTCTGGTTATAAGTCAGGAGGTTTCACATTTGCGCCATTAATTATTCATAATGGCAATGATAAATACCAGCATATTAGTACTTGGTATACACTTCCTCCAGAAGTCACTACATTTGCGAATGCACAGTTCCAGGCAGTGATTGGAAGATTAAAGCTTAGAAAGACAGATGTAGGTGGAAAACTATTAGATGGTGCCATTTTCCATGTGACTGGTAATAACTTCAATCAGGATGTAAAAGTCACAAATGGTGAAATAGTACTTGATAACTTATTAGTAGGTGAATATACCATTACTGAAAAGAATGCCCCTCATGGATATTTAGTGAATACAGCGACATTTAGCACAACAGTTAATCCAGGAGAAACATCAGAAGTCACTATAACTGATGAAGCCCCTACAGGACAAATTCTTATTAAGAAATCTGATGCAGATGGACTTGTACAAGGTGAAGCGTCATTAGAAGGTGCTGAATATACAGTATATAACTCAGAAAATAAAGAAGTAGGTAAGATCATGACTGATAAGACAGGTCGTGGTCAATTAAATAATCTTGTATTAGGTATTTATACAGTAAAAGAAACAAAAGCTCCTGTAGGTTATAACTTAGATCCTCAAACTTATACAGTAGAACTTACTTATAAGGATCAGACAACTTCTATTGTATGGAATCATGTCGAATCTCAAGATAAAGTAAAAGTAGGACAAATTGAAATACTAAAGACTGATACAAATAATCAATCATTAAAGGGTGGAGAATTTGGTATTTATGCGAATAATGATATGTATATCGGTCATACCCTTTATAAGAAAGGTCAGCTTGTGATGTCTATTAAGACAAATGACAAAGGTATCGCAAAATCTGGTGATTTACCATATGGTTCATATTATGTAAAAGAATTATCTGCACCAGATCAAGAAGATGGTAATAAAGAAAATTTTGTCTTATCTGATGAAACACAATATGTTAAGATCACTGGCGATAAGCTGTTCTCTATGACTTTTATAGATACGACTGTTACTGCATCTAAGAAAGATATTGCAGGCACAGATGAAATCAAAGGTGCAAAGATGCAGGTCACAGATATGAATGGAAAGATTATTGATACATGGACTTCTACCAATAAGCCTCATTCAATCAAAGGATTAACTGAAGGACATGACTATATCTTAACTGAAATCACAGCACCTAATGGTTTTGTGAAAGCTGAATCTATCAAGTTTACTGTATCTAAAGAAAAGAAGAATCAAGCAGTTGTAATGAAAGATAAGCAGGTTAAGATTTCTAAGACAGATTTAACTGGTAAGAAGGAAGTAGTAGGTGCTCATCTAGAAGTAAGAGATGAATTTAATAAAGTTGTAGATTCATGGACTTCAAGTGAAGAAGCACATTATGTAAGTGGACTTGAAGAAGGAAAGAAATATACACTTATTGAAACAACAGCCCCAGATGGTTATATTAAGGCTGAATCTATCACATTCACTGTATCTCATGAGAAGAAGAATGAAGCATATGTAATGAAGGATGGACAGATTACAGTTTCAAAGAAAACAATCACTGGTGAAGAAGAATTAGAAGGCGCACAACTAGAAGTAAGAGATGAATCAAATAATGTAGTAGATTCATGGACTTCTACTCATGTTCCTCATTATGTCAGTGGACTAGAAGAAGGTCAAACTTATACACTTATTGAAACAACAGCGCCAGATGGTTATGTCAAAGCAGAATCTATCACATTTACAGTTTCTAACGAAAATCAGGAAGTTGTGATGAAAGATGCTGAAATTACTATTGATAAGGTAGATGAAGAAACAGAAGAACCTGTATTAGATGCCCAGTTCTCTGTGTTTGATATGGAAGGAAATCTCATTGATCAATGGATCACTGATGGTAAAGCCCATGCAGTGAGTCATCTAGAAGCAGGTAAAGAATATATTCTTAAGGAAACAAAGACACCTAGAGGATATCAAACAGTCACAGATACTACATTTACTGTTTCTGGGGAAGAAGACCTATCTTTAGAAATCAAAGAAAAGCCAGTATTAGTAAATATTCAGGTGAATAAGGTGGATGCAAAGACAAAACAATTAATCAAGGATAAAGACTTTGAATTCACACTTTACAAAGATCCTGATTGTATTTATAGTATGGCTGCTGCCTCTTCAAAAGATGGTAGTGCAACATTTAAAGATTTAAGATATGGTACATACTATATCAAAGAAACAAAAGCACCATTTGGCTACCATTTATCTACAGAAGTTAAGAAGGTCGTCATTGATGAAAATGTGAAGGGTGATACATATACATTTGATTATGAGAATACACCAATAGAAATCATTCAAACAGGTGATCCAACAAATCTATTAATGATAATTGGTTTAGGTTTAGTCTCAATGATTTCTATTATTTTCATTCTTATTAAGAAAGAAAGCTAATATTTAGGACTGGAGAAATTTCTCTCCAGTCTTTTGTGCGACAGGCAGTCGCTTATATGTCATGTCAACAGGGGCATGACATTTTCTACT
>NZ_QTUM01000096.1:0-3557 GCF_003435615.1 Catenibacterium sp. AM22-6LB | reverse complement strand
ATAGTGCACGTACGGTTTGATAAGGGGCTAGCCTAGTGATAGGTTAGCCTACTTTCTTACACAATTTTTCCCATATTTACTCCATAATACCGCAAATATTATTTCTTATTATATTTATAAGGAGGCAGCATTATGTTTAAAGGGAAAGAGGGTCTACATTATTTATCGTTATTTATCATTGTATGTATCACAATGAATATTATCATGATGTGCTTGTTCATTAAGCAGGGATCATCACAGGTTATTAATAAGTATAAGAAACAATTAAAGTATGAAGTCACACTATCATCTGATAATGGAATAAGTATCAGAGATGCCAAACAATTAACTACTATTAAAGATGTTAAAACTTATAACTATGAACAACTAGTCAATGCATCTTCACATACACTTAAATCAGTTAATACACGTCTTTCTTTCCCTCGTATTCGTTTGACAGAATTACAAGAAGATACATTTCTTCTTGCAGGTTATTCCTCTATGACGCTGATTCAGGACTTTAATTCAAAAGAATATAAACTTAAAGAAGGAAGACTTTTAAACAAGAATGATGAGAATACATCCAATGCAGTGATTTCTTATGCACTTGCGAAAAATAATAATCTAAGTTTAGGAGACGATATTCAATTAAACACAGAAAAAGGAGATGTATCATTATCTATTGTAGGAATCTATAAGAATAAAGTAGGACTATTAAGTCATTTAAAGCCTTATAATACTATCTTTATCGCTTTATCAAAAGCGCAGTCATTAAGTCATACTGAACAAACTGTTTCTTCTGTTACTTATTATTTAAATAAAAACAGTAATACAGAAGGCTTTATAAAGAAAGCACAAAGAAAAACATTGGATTGGAATCACCTCCAGCTTACATCCAATGATGCACAATATAATGCATGTGTCTCTATCTTTGAAAATATATGTGATAAGTTAAAGATGATTCCTTTGATTATATTAATTATTAGTTCTCTCTTTTTAATACTTATATGTCATAAACTATTTAAAACACATAATCTTAGTAAGATACTTATTATCTTTATGATTTCATTTACTATTTCATGTTTCACAAGTCCATCTCTTTCTAAATATACAATTAATACTTATTTATCTCAGCATGATGTGAATATGTCACAAAAAGAAACAAGAAAGATCAAAACAACCTATACACCTAGAATATTAATAGAGTCTATTGGTATTACATCTATTATGTATTTAGAAACAGTGATTATCGCTTATAAGAAAAAGATCTCAGCCTAGGCTGAGATTATTTCTTTTGATTTAGAGAATAAACCATATATACCACCTGTATGCATGAATAGTATATTCTTTGAATGATCAAATGTACCTTTTTCTAATTCATGGATTAGTCCAAAATACGCCTTACCTGTATATACAGGATCTAGAATAATACCACTATGTCTAGATAAGTCAGAAATAGCTTCTAATTCTTCTTTGCGACTTAAAGAGTAGCCTCTTCCTACATATCCATCAATAATATGAATATGACTTCTCTCTACATCTTTTACATCAAGATGAGATAATGTATCATCAATAATACTATTAATTTCTTTAATAAAGAAATCAGCATCATCACATACATTAATACCTACGATATCTTTATGAGCTTGTCTTAATTCATTACCCAAATATAAACCAGTATAAGTTCCTCCAGAACCTACTGCATCAATAATAGTATCGAACACAATACCAGTCTTTTTCTCATATTCTAGTATTTCATCAAAAGCATCAATATAACCTAAAGTACCGATTCCATTACTAGCACCCATAGGAATAATATAAGGTTTGCCACCTTTATCTAATACTTCCTGATAGACTTCCTGCATCATCTCATCTTTATGTGCCTGGAAATCATCATGTTCCTTTACTCTTATATCAGCACCAAGCATATGATCTAAAAGGAAGTTGGCTGTTTCAATATTTTCACCAGGTTCTTTTCTAAGTATAAGAATACACTTCAATCCAAGTTTTGCGGCTACTGCAGCAGTAGATCGACAATGGTTGGATTGGAATCCACCATTTGTAATCAGTGTATCACACCCTAAAGATAAAGCTTCTGCAACACTGTATTCTAGTTTTCTAATCTTATTACCAGATGCCACACTATCTGTTAAGTCATCTCTTTTCACGAAAATATTTGGTTTATATTTGTTGGAGAGATAGCCTATTTTTTCAATAGGAGTAGGCAGCTGGGCCAAATGTAGTTTGTTCACGTAATCACCCCTACTAATAGTATAGTAGAAATATAAAACAAATACACACTTTTCTTACAGAAAAGTTTGGTATAATAGAGACGAGGAGATGTAAACATGAAAACAATTGGTAAAGATGGTATTTTATTAAGACTCGCAAAAGATATGTATCCTGAAAAGGATGATTTATCTTCTATTGAAGTAAAAATATTATTTAATGATATTTGTCATAAGTATATACAAAGAGAAGGAATTTATGATCTTCTTTCATGGCTAGAAGGTACTGATTTCTATAGTGCACCTGCAAGTACACGTTATCACGGAGATTATGAGGGTGGTTTATGTGACCATAGTCTCTATGTCTATTTCTGCTTTAGAAGCTATGTAAAGAAGCGTTGTGAACCAGGTTATCATTTATCTATGAGTGAAGAAAGTATAGCATTATGTGCTTTATTTCATGATTTATGCAAGGTTGATATTTATAAGACAGAAATGCGTAATAAGAAGAATGCGCAAGGACAATGGGAACAGGTGCCTTTCTATACAATAGAAGATGCATTCCCTGTAGGACATGGTTCTAAGAGTGTATATATTATGAATCGCTATTTAAAGCTTACAGATATAGAAACAGCAGCCATTGCCTATCATATGGGCTTTAGCTATGGGGATGATGCCAGAACTGTAGGAAATGTATTTAGTCGTTTCCCTGAAGCTTTCGCCTTATCTACAGCGGATATGGAAGCTACTTATTTTGTAGAAAATGAACATTGGCCACGATAAAGTGCTATAATATCATCCAAGGTGATATATATGAAAAAGAGTAAAATTAAAACAAATGCATTAAGAATGCTAGATCGTGATAAGATTCCTTATGAAATCAAAACATATGAATATGATGAAGAACATTTAAGTGGTGAACATGTAGCATCACAAGTAGATATGGATGCAGGTGATATCTATAAGACACTTGTATTACATGAAGACCATGATTATTTAGTATGCTGTATTCCTGTTTTGGAGGAAATAGACTTGAAGAAGCTCGCTAAACTATCTGGACATAAGAAGGTAGAAATGCTTCATATGAAGGATTTACTAGGTCTTACAGGTTATATGCGTGGAGGCTGTTCTCCTGTTGGCATGAAAAAGAAGTTCCCAACATATTTTGATGCCAGCATAGAAAAAGACCGTTCTATCGCTCTCTCAGCAGGTAAAAGAGGCTATCAGATGATTGTTTCATCAAAGGATATTACAACTTATTGTGATGCAAAAATTGGGGATGTAGTGAGAGTAAAATGGACCCTGTAAAAAGGACACGATAAAAAAAGGATATTTATTTCGTGACCCTGT
>NZ_QTUM01000095.1:0-3598 GCF_003435615.1 Catenibacterium sp. AM22-6LB | reverse complement strand
CAATATCAGTTAAAACATATTTCAGTATAGATTTAAACCGCCGTGTGCCGAACGGCTTGTCCGGTGGTGTGAGAGGACGAAAATAATTTTAATTATTTTCTCCTACTCGATTATGATTTACATTCTTTTAATAGTTTTAAACGACGTTTATAATATTCAATCTTTTCTTTAACCTGTTTCTTTACAGCTACAGAAGTTGATTCTGCAAGAGAAATGGTACCAAGCATGATCAAGAGTGTCACGATTGGCATTCCAAATAAGAATAACTTAGAATGACTAATAAAGAAAAGGATACCTAATACGACAATACTTATTAATGCATATCTTAATGTACGCATACCTAAGCAATAGCTATATATTTCTGCTCTCACATTATTGTAGGAATTCTCTAAGAAAGTAATGACCTCCTCACAGCTTTCTACATCAAGTGAAGCATCATCAATATTTGTTTCTATTTCAATGTGAAATGCCATAGTTCTACCTCCAATTCTCTACCATTATAACATTGAATTATAAAAAGAAAAGACATATACTTAAGAATGATTTTGTGTTATAGTGGTAGACACACAGAAATGAGGAAAATACAGTGCATATATGGGGACATTTTAAAACAATCACAAAACATAAGATATTAGTAGGCAAGCTATGCTTTAAAGTACACTTATATAAGCAGGGCTTATTACATGACTTATCTAAATATACTCCTACTGAATTTATTACAGGAATCAAGTATTATAAGGGTACTTATTCTCCTAATAGTGCTGAAAGAAATGAGAAAGGCTACTCAACAGCCTGGCTTCATCATAAAGGCCGTAATAAACATCATTGGGAATATTGGGTGGATTTTACTAGAAAAGGGCAGGTACCTGCTAAAATGCCTTATAATTATGTACTAGAGATGTTCTGTGATAGAGTTGCAGCAAGTAAGATATATGAAGGAAAGAATTATACAGATGCCTTTCCTCTACAATACTATGAATTAGGACAATATTCATATATATTACATCCTGAAACACGTGCCTTACTTCGTTTCATGCTTGTCTATTTAAAAGATCATGGACTTGATGATACAATCAAGATGATTAATAGACATCATGATTATGATGAATATTTTGTTGAATTTAAGGACGATTTCATGTAGATTAGTTAATGAAAAAGAAAGGGTGAAAGCAATGGAAGAAAGATTACAAAAAGTCATTGCACAGAGTGGTTATACTTCACGTCGTAAAGCAGAAGAACTCATCCAGCAGGGTAAAGTTACTGTGAATGGTGAAGTGGTAACAGTGCTTGGTACTAAGGTCACTAAGAAAGATACAATCTGTGTCAATGGAAAAATTATTAATAAAGAAGATAAAGTATATTATTTATTCTATAAACCAGAAAAATGCGTATGTACTATGAGTGATGAACATGATCGTACATGTGTAGCAGATTATTTTAGTGATAGTAATGAAAGAGTTTATCCAGTAGGAAGACTTGACTATGATACAACAGGTGCTTTATTTATGACAAATGATGGTGAATTTGCGAACCTTATTATGCACCCATCTAGCCATTTAGAAAAGGTGTATGAAGTATCTGTTAAGGGATTACTTACTAAGGCTGAAAAGAACCAGCTAGAAAGAGGAATCTATCTAGAAGGTGTTAAAACATTACCTTGTGAAATTGCGATTACTGGAAATGATGAAGAACATGGTACAACTATGTTGATGATCCGTTTAGTAGAAGGTAAGAACAGACAGATTAAGAAGATGTTTGAAGAAGTAGGACATCCTGTTGAGCGTTTAAGAAGAATTATGATTGGTCCAATCGACTTAAAGGGATTAACTCCTGGTACTTATCGTCGTTTAAAGCCTAAAGAAGTCAATGTACTACGTACTATGGCTTTGAAAAAGAAGAACGCAAACAAAAAATAAAAGAGGATGCATCGCATCCTCTTGCTTTATTATTCAGCTTCAATTACGCCAACTGGGCAGCCATCGATAGCATCCTGAACAGCTGGATCTTCAGTTTCTTCAACGATTACTTTTGCTAATCCTTCGTCATCTAATTCGAAAACGTCTGGACAGATTCCTGTGCAAGCACCGCAACCTAAGCAGCCTTCATTAACTTTAACTTTCATTTACATATCCTCCTTATTTCATATACATCTATTATAACGGATTGTGAGGTTTTTTGAAAGTTATTTTCTTAATTTTATAGGTATGCTATAATAGGTACGATTAGGTGGTGAAATTATATGTCAGAACAGACAAGAATGTCTAAGTATAAAGATTTACGTAACAATATTGATGATACGAGTTATGTACCTCGCGAAGAGGATGATAGTGATGATGATTTCTTATCATTTATTCCAAAATCAAATCATCATGAAAGTCTAGAACCAAAGACATACGAGACACTCAAATATGAAAGCAATCCATTTGAATCATTACATGAAGAATGTGATAGTGTGGCTAGAACACGTACTGATACACGTCTTGATATTTTGAATGCAATGAAAGAGGATGCTTCTTCACAGGATACTATCTGTGATTATCATACGTCTGAGTTAAGAAGAGGACATGCAGTAAAGGGCGGTAGTTTGATGGATAAGCTTGCTGCAATGTCACCTGAAGAAGATGTTGAAGCTTTTAGAAAGTATAGTGAAGAAATACCACATCGTGAACCAGTAAAAACTGAACCAGTAGTAAGAACTACAACGCACGCTGAGCATGAGAGAAGACATGCACAAAAAAGAGCACCATTACCAGAAAAACAAGAAGATTCTAAACTTACAAAGATCTTAAATGGTGTTGTAGGATTACTTGTTGTTGCGGTGATTGTATTTATTATTATGACTTTTCTGAATATTTAGGGGGATTTTAGAATGAAGAAAATTGCTATTGCGATTGACGGGCCTGCAGCTGCAGGTAAGTCTACGATTGCTAAGAGAGTCGCAAATAATCTAGGTTATACTTATATTGATACAGGTGCAATGTATCGTTGTGTGGCATATTATGCACTTGTAAAGGGTGTTGATTTCCATGACGAAAATGCTGTCTGTCGTTTATTACCAGAAATTAAGATTAAATTAATGCCTGATAACACTGTCTATTTAAATGATCGTGATGTAACTGCAGATATTCGTGTCAATGAAATTAGTGCAGGTGCATCTATTGTTTCTGCTTATTCTAAGGTAAGAACATATTTAGTAGCACAACAAAGAGAAATGGCCAAAGAAGGTGGCGTCATTCTTGATGGTAGAGATATTGGAACTGTTGTATTACCAAATGCAGAATTAAAAATTTACCAGGTAGCATCTATTGAATGTCGTGCTTTACGTCGTCATAATGAAAACTTAAGTCGTGGATTGAATTCTGATCTTGATGAAATCAAGAAGGAAGTGGCTGCACGTGATGAAGCAGATATGACACGTGAGATTTCTCCATTGAAGAAAGCAGATGATGCGATTGAAATTGATACTTCAGATATGACTATTGATGAAGTTGTTGCTCATATTATGAATTTAGTTGAAGAAAAGACTCAATAAGGAGGCGAAGTGTGAAACAAAAATCAATCAAAACGTATAAAAAAAGACGAACTTAAAAACAAGTTT
>NZ_QTUM01000094.1:0-3600 GCF_003435615.1 Catenibacterium sp. AM22-6LB | reverse complement strand
CTTGCCCGGTGGTGTGAGAGGACGAAAATAATTTTAATTATTTTCTCCTACTCGATTTTACCTTCTAAACTTTTCTATTCCCTTATCTCTTATTTGTGATATAATGTTCATTGTTCTAAAAAAAAGACAAAAGGAAGAGGAAATTTATGAAAAACAATGAAAAGAGAAGTACTTTCTCAGGAAAACTAGGATTAGTCCTCTCTGCTGCCGGAGCCTCTGTAGGTTTAGGAAATATTTGGCGTTTCCCATATCTTGCAGCTAAATATGGAGGAGGAATCTTCTTATTAATCTATATCATTCTTGCACTCACATTTGGTTATACAATGATTGTTGCAGAAACCACACTTGGAAGAATGACTAGAAAGAGTCCAGTAGGCGCTTTTAGAAAATTTGGAAACTCTATCGGGCATAAGTTTGGTGGATGGATCAATGCGATTATCCCTATATTAATCGTACCTTACTACTCTGTTATTGGTGGTTGGGTTATTAAATACCTTGTTGAATATGTTAAGGGTAATGGTCATGCTTTAGCATCTAGTGACTATTTCTCTAAATTCATCTCTAATGGTGTTTCAACAGAATTATGTTTTGCCGCTTTTTCACTTATGACTTTAATTATTGTATTTGCAGGTGTTAAAAACGGTATCGAACGTGTCTCTAAAATCATGATGCCAATTCTAGTTGTATTATCATGTGTTATTACTGTTTATTCAGTCACTAGACCAGGTGCACTTGAAGGTGTAAAATACTTCCTTGTACCTAATTTCAAGAACTTCTCATGGATGACAGTTGTGACTGCAATGGGACAGATGTTCTATTCTTTATCTATCGCAATGGGTATCTTAATCACATTTGGTTCTTATACAGAAAAAGAAGTCTCTATTGAGAATTCTACAGAAAATGTAGAAGTATTTGATACAGCTATTGCGATTATGGCAGGATTGATGATTATCCCAGCTGTATTTGCCTTCTCTAACGGAAATATGGAAAACCTTAATGCAGGACCATCTTTAATGTTTATTACTATCCCTAAAGTATTTGATAGTATGGGACTCGGAACACTTATTGGTATCCTATTCTTTGTATTAGTATTATTTGCAGCACTTACTAGTTCAATTGCCTTAACAGAATGTGCTGTCTCTACTTTCCAGGATGAACTTGGATGGAGTAGACATAAATCTGTCATTATTCTTGGAATCATTATGTTAGTATTAGGTTCACTATCATCACTTGGATATGGACCACTTGCATCTATTCAGGTTATTGGTATGCAATTCTTAGATTTCTTTGATTTCTTAACTAACTCAGTCATGATGCCAATTTCTGCAATATGCATTTGCTTACTTGTATCAAAGGTTATTGGAGTAGATAAGATTGCGAAAGAAGTAAAATCTCATAACAATCCATTCAAACGTGAAAAGATTTTTACTTTCATGATTAAATATGTTTGTCCAATCTTTGCAACTATTATCTTGTTAAGCTCAGTTGCGAATGCATTTGGAATCATTAAGATGTAAAACAGGCTTAGACCTGTTTTTTTTGCATCTTATGCGAGATTTGTAGTCATATATTATTTAATTATATACTATAGCATTTGAACTTGTTGCCATGATTTATTTTGTAATTAGTAGTTTGGTGATGACAATTATGATTGTATTTAATATTAGATAGGTATGACACGCTACGTAGCATATATTTGTATGAATGATACGGATACTTTCTTGTGAAACAAGTATGAGATAAGTATACTTTGAACTAGGAGGACAAATATATGACATTAGGAGAAACAATTAAGTATTATCGTACACAATTAAACTTATCACAAACTGAACTAGGAGATAGAATAGGTGTATCAAGACAAGCAGTAACGAAATGGGAAACAAATACAGGAATACCGGATATTAATAATATTCAAACACTTGCAAAGGTATTTCATATTTCTATTGATACACTT
Source organism: Catenibacterium sp. AM22-6LB (assembly GCF_003435615.1). Taxonomy (NCBI): domain Bacteria; kingdom Bacillati; phylum Bacillota; class Erysipelotrichia; order Erysipelotrichales; family Coprobacillaceae; genus Catenibacterium; species Catenibacterium sp. AM22-6LB. Next base: position 1,646 of record NZ_QTUM01000094.1, on the reverse strand, counting down.
CTTTCTCATGAACATGTACAATCATTATATAAGAGCAAGATAGAATATGATTTGGCACAACCAATGGACTTTGATATAAATTTATCTACTTTAGGAGATGTTTTGATAGAAGGCTATGAAGGAGAAAAGCTTATTATTACTCTTTCTTCTTCAATCTATAAGGATTTACAAAAGGATTTTAAAATTAAATTAGATGAAAATAAAGCAAGACTCGATATAGACTTAGAGACAAAGGAATATATCACAAAAGATCAAAGAAGAGACGTCAGTATTTTAATCTTATTGCCTATGCAGTATATTCACAAATTAGAATGCAATGTATTGCCTACAAGTATGTCTGTTTCTCATATTCAATCTGATTCTATAGAACTGGATATTAAAACATCATTACTAGATCTTTTAGACATTCATGGACATATAGAAATAGACTGCAATATTGATATGATTATTAAAACAGACGAAATTGATGGTAAATTAGATCTCAATGCAGTACGTAGTGCATCACAACTTATTATTACATCACCATGTCTATTCAATACAATTACAAAAGGCATTAAAACAAAGATTATCTATGAAGGAGACCTAGATGAGAAATCAGACAATCAAATAGAACTCAATGGAATTATGAGTGAACTCGTAATAAAGGCTGATTAACTATAATCAGTTTTTTATTAGAAAAGAAAAGCAACAAATTCATGTGTATTTGTATAATAACTTAATTTCTCTTTATTTATTTCTAAAAAATTACTTGTTTCAAATGAAAAATAAATGAAAGTGGTTTAAAATGGATAAAGGTAAAGAAATAACAAGCAGGAGGCAATGTCACGATGTTTGCGTATAGTCAAGTTGAAAAGTTGAATGAAGCAGAAATGTGTGTGTATAATTATGTAGTGAAAAACCTAAAGCATATATTAAATCTAAGTGTTCGTGAGTTAGCGGATGAGGTACATGTTTCAACAGCCACTGTTATGCGTTTTTGTAAGAAGATGGGATATTCGGGCTTTTCAGAATTAAAGTATAAGATTAAAGAATTTTATGAACAGCAGGATCAGGAAGATAATTATGAAATAAACGATATTGAAGGTTTTGTGGAGCATATAAAATCTAATGATTATTTAGATAGACTTAAAAAAGCAGCTGATCTGATTAAAGGTGCTTATTCATTTCAAATTCTTGGTTTAGGTGTATGTAGGGATATTGCGAAATATACCGCTCGACGATTTTGCCGAGCAGGGTTTTATTGTTATGGCATCGATGATGTCAACTATCCCATATTAGAAGTACCAGAAGGAACTCATTCCGTTATTTTGATCATTTACAATGATTTTTATCAGAAAGTGATATTTGATCAAATCAATAGATATAAGAGTAAAAATTATACTATTATTATGATTTCATTAGCGCATATAGGTAAGTTTAGTCAATTATGTGATTTGACTATTTATGCTTCTAATAGAATTATGAAGGTTGGACAGGTTGAATCTGGAGTACCAATGCTTTATACACTAGAAAAATTAACGGATGAAGTGATAAAATAATATCATAATATATTATAAAAGACACTAGGAATGCATTTCCTAGTGTCTGTTTTGTATGCCGGGCATGGCATATATCTAGGTGGTGAAAGTCCACTGTGGGGGCGATGT
>NZ_QTUM01000093.1:0-4138 GCF_003435615.1 Catenibacterium sp. AM22-6LB | reverse complement strand
GCCCGGTGGTGTGAGAGGACGAAAATAATTTTAATTATTTTCTCCTACTCGATTTATATTTATTAAAAAATGATATACGCTTACATCATGTTTTTTTATCAAATCACCTTATTTGTAAATTGATAAATGACTAACGGTCAACTAAAATGACTACTAGTCATTAGGAAGATGACAGAAAGGAAAGGGTAATATGATTAAAGCAGAATGGAAAAACATTGCGAAAAGTACATGGCTTAAAATTGTACTTTGTGCAATCATGATCATTCCAATGATTTATGCTTGTGTTTTCTTAGGTTCTATGTGGGATCCATATGGTCAAACGGATCAGCTTCCAGTAGCCGTTGTAAATAAGGATAAAGAAGTTAAATATAATGGTTCTACTATGGATATTGGTAAACAGCTAAGTGATAAACTATCAAAGAATGATTCAATGGATTTCAATATTGTTTCATCAACAAAAGCAAAGAAAGGTTTAAAGGATGGAAAGTATTACATGATAATTACTATTCCTGAAAACTTCTCTAAAAATGCGACGACATTATTGGATGATGATCCACAGACAATGATGCTCACATATACTACAAATCCACAGACAAACTACATTGCGACTAAGATGGATGATTCAGCTATGGCTAAAGTAAAAGCTGAAATCTCATCAACAGTGACTAAGACTTATTCAAAAATCTTATTCAAGAATGTAAAAACATTAAGTAAAGGTTTCAATACAGCTGCAGATGGTTCACAGAAATTAAGTGATGGTGTAGCTACTGCAAGTGAAGGTAATAAGACTATCACAGAAAACTTGAATACTCTTGCTTCAAGCGCATTAGTGTTCAATGATGGTGCTGATTCTTTAGTAAAAGGATTAAGTGCTTATACAGAAGGTGTATCTACTGCAAAAGCGGGTACACAGCAGTTAGATAACAACAGTGCTACATTAAATAATGGTGCTGCTCAATTAAAGTCTGGTAGCTCACAGTTATTAAGTGCTGTGAAGGCTGCTGAAAAACAGTTATCTGATGGTTTGAATCAGAACGCTGAACAGTTAAATACATTAACTCAGAAGAATAATGAAATGAACGAAAGTTCAAAACAGTTATCAGAAGCACTTACTAAGATTCAGGCAGGTATTGATGATAACAATTTAGTAGAAAACAACTTACAGGCAGCTAAAAAATTAGATAGTATGGTTTCTGTAATGACAACTACAATTGGTACTATGAATACAAATGCGGATAAGCTAGATAAATTAGCTGCAGCAGAAAAGGCAAAGGCAGAAAGTTTACAGGCAACTCAGCCTCTACTAGCACAACAATTAATGTTGCAGGCAACAAGTCATGCCACACAGGCACAGACATTAAGACAGGTAGCTTCTCAGTTAACAAATAAATTAAATACAAGTGATTTAAAACAGTTAACTACATTACTTTATGGTAATGCGGAAGTATTAAAGAATCAGTCAACAGCGAATGCAAAGACACAGGAATTATTAGCTGGTTCACAACAATTAGCTACTGCAAACAATTCAGCAGTTAACTCATTAGTATCTAACTTAAAAACAGTACAGGCTAATATGAAAGGAACTTCTAATTCAGTTGGTATGGTTGGTGCAGTAAGCCAGATTGATGAAGGCTTAGGTACATTACAGAGTGGTTTAAAGACTTATACAGGTGGCGTTAAACAGGTAAATAATGGTTTAGGTACACTTGCTTCAAACAATAAAACATTAAATAGTGGAGCTTCTCAGTTAGCTGATGGTGCATTAAAGATCAGTTCTGGATCTAACCAGTTAGCAGCAGGATCTGCAACATTAGGTGAAGGATTAACTGCTATTGGTGATGGAACTAATACACTTACAAGCAGCTTAAAAGATGCTTCTAAGAAGAGTAATATCAAATCTACTAACAAGACATACAAACAGATGTCTACTCCAGTAGATACACAAAAGAAAGAAATAACTAACATTCCAAACAATGGTCATGCAATGGCACCTTATATGATGAGTGTTGCTTTATATGTTGCATGTATGGCATTAAGCTTAATGTATCCATTTGGTAAGGGTATGACTACTACAGATAGCCCAGTTAAGTTCTTACTTGCAAAAGCTACAGTCATGGTTCCATTATCAATTGTACAGGCATTAATCTTATACTTCAGCTTAAGAGGATTTTGTGGATTCACTCCTGCTAGACCAGGATTATGTATCGCATTCATGCTCTTATTATCACTTGCCTTTATGGCATTCATCGCATTCCTTGCAATCGCATTTGGTCGTATCGGTGAATTTATCGCTTTAATCTTCATGGTATTTAACCTTGGTGCTTCTGCTGGTACTTATCCACTAGAAACTGCACCACATTGGTATAAAGTATTACATCCATTTGTACCATTCACATATAGTGTAAATGGATTTAGATCAGTTATTGCGAATGCAACTGCAGTTCCTACAACAGAAATCTTATTCTTCGTTGGTTTACTTATTGTATCTGTACTTCTTACTTACTTATTTGTAAGACGTAGAAGTAAAACACATAAAGTATTCCTTCCAGAAGTATTTGATGGGGAATGTTAGTGAGATGGGTAGAAATACCCATCTTTTTTTATCGCTTATTAAAGATTTTGTGAGACTTATCTTAAGTAGTTTCTTTTCTATATACATTTGATATAATGGAAGTACTTGCTAGAAAAGGAGATTGCAATATGAATAAATTATTCTTTTTTGATATAGATGGGACACTTATTGATTGTAATCAGGATATATATGAGATCACACCTGAAACTATCCGTACTTTAGATAAACTAAAGGAAGAAGGACATGATGTGTTCTTATCAACTGGTAGATGTAAATGTTTTATTGTAGATGGTGTTATGAAGTATCCATTTTCAGGCTATGTAACATGTAATGGTGCTTATGTAGAGTATAAAGGCAAATGTGTCTATAAGAATGTTGTACCAGCAGAAGCGATTAAAGCTACTATGGATCTATGTGAAAAACATCATTTTAACTATTATTTTGAAGGTAATGATTTTATATATGTCAGAGATTCTAAAGATCCAGTCCACCAGGCATTCGCAAATAACTGGGGCATGAAGGAAGAAACAATCATTGATACATTTGATTATAAGAATATAGAAACTTATATCGGAATGATAGTAGTCAATTCTAAGGATGATATACCAGTGATGGTAGAAGCATTGAGCCCTTATTTTGATGTACAAAGACATCAAAGTGACCGTTCATTTGATTTAACCCTTAAGGGTTCATCTAAAGCAGTAGGAATTGAAGAATTAGTGAAGGAACTAGGAAGAAATATTGATGATACCATTGCTTTTGGTGATGGACGTAATGACATAGAAATGATTGAAGAAACAGGACTCGGTATTGCGATGGGTAATGCAGTACCAGAACTTAAATCAGTCGCAAAATATATTACAACAAATATTGAAGAAGAAGGAATCACTGCTGCATGTAAGCATTTTAACTACATTAAAGACTAATTTTGTCATATTGGAAAAGGGTATTGAAATTGCTTACAGAAATTGGTATAATGAGAATACAGATGAAATCTGGAATTGTTGTTAAAGGAGAATTAAAATGGACGAACAGGAACAGACAGTCATTAACTTAATTGTTAATGCTGGTAGCGCAAGAAGCTCAGCAATTGAAGCAATTCAGTATGCAAAAGCAGGAGACATCGAAAAGGCAGATGAATCAATTCAGACTGCTAAAGAAACAGTTAATGAAGCTCACCATGCTCAGACTGAATTAATTCAGGCTGAAATCAGAGGAGAAAAAACTCCACTTAACTTATTAATGGTACATGCACAGGATCACTTAATGTGCGCATTAGTAGTTATTGATTTAGCTCAGGAATTTATTGATGTTTATAAGAAATTAGCTTAATTTCATAAATACCAATACAGCATCCCACATAATGGGATGCTTTTTTTATTGCCTGTTGTAGCCAAATAAGCCTGTATAAAGCATATTATTGTATTTGGTAATAAAATAATCAATTTAAAATTATGTAGCATACAAGGGCTAAAAACGATAAATAAAAGAAAATAAACAAAAAAACTTTCAAAAAACACTTTACAAACGTGCGGATATTGGGTATTATAGACAGGCAGTCCGGGA
>NZ_QTUM01000092.1:0-4171 GCF_003435615.1 Catenibacterium sp. AM22-6LB | reverse complement strand
GATAAAATAAAAAACTAGAATTATTACTTGAATAACTTCTAGTTCTATAATACGAAAGAATCCATAAGGATTCTTAGAGCTTCTTGTTCTTTTCTTTACATATATCTACTAGTGGACATTCCTTACAATGGGGAGACATCGCCTTACAATGATATCTTCCAAAGAAGATCATTTGATGATGTGTTTTGATCCATCTATTTTTAGGAATAGTCTTCATGAGCTTCTTTTCTACAGTCAATACTGTATCATCCGCTTTCGCAAATCCAAGTCTTTTAGAGATACGTTCTACATGAGTATCTACCGCAATAGCGGGATAACCAAATCCTTCTGCCATGACAACATTGGCTGTTTTTCTTCCTACTCCTGGTAAAGTAATTAATTCTTTATGAGAAGCTGGTACAACGCCATTAAAGCGTGTCTGAAGAGCTTCAGCCATAGCCTTGATATTCTTAGCCTTATTCCTATAAAGGCCGATAGAATGGAGATCTGACTCTAATTCAGGCAATGATGCACTCGCATAGTCTTCTACTGTCTGATATTTTTTAAATAGATGAGTAGTCAGTTTGTTCACTGCTTCATCTGTTGTTTGTGCTGATAACATTACTGCAACAAGTAATTCTAGATTATTAGAATGATTCAATACACAGCGTGCATCTGGAAACATTTCATCAAATGTATTGAGTATTCGATCTTGTTTTGTTTTAATCATTTTCCCACCAGTTATAATTTCTTACTTCTTCACTTACTTCTGGCTCTTCTTCTTGATATTTCTTAATATAATTCTTAGAATGAGCCCAGTTTTCTAATACTCTTTCAATATATCTAAAAGAAAGGGCATTAGATTTCACTGCTTCTCTTAAAGCAGATACAATCATTTCATCATCATATCCAGTTCTTTTAAACTGATTGATATATTCAATATCCATAATACTCATTGTACGTCCAAAAGCATCTTCAAATATTTCTACAAGATTGACTTCTTCTTTCTTTTCTACCTTCATACCTAGTAATAGCTTTTCTAAAGGTTTGAAATCAATTTTTAAGTTAATACGATCAAGATAATGTTTGTCAACAAGTCTAATCATAATATCATCAATTTCTTTAACAGATAGAGATGAGAATTCCGCAATCTTTTGAGGATATATAGGTCTTACACCTAAATCACCTAAAGTCATCATCAATAATAATATATGTGTTTCTTCATCTTTTAGCCCTATAGACTTTCCTTTAAGTAATAATAGCTTCTTAAAGTCTATACACTGATAATCTTTCAACATTTCTGTACTCATAGACGATAATACTTCACAAACTTTCCTTCATCTAAAGAGTAATAGAAATAATAGAGGTGCTCATCATTCTGATATTTTCCAAAATAAACAAGATCACCATTTTCATAACCTATAGATAAACTACTTACACTTACTTTATATTCATTATTGATTGTATTGATGACATCTTCCTCTTTAGCGATAGAACCACTATAGCTATCTACTAATTTATATTTAGTATTGTAAACCTGATAGACCTTCTTTTTCTTCTTGTCTTTAATACGAATGATATAGTAGGTCTTAGAGCTGTTGTATTCATTGAAGTAATCATCATAGTTAAGTTTATGTTTATTAATGATCTTATTTCTTTCTAATGCGATATCATTTTCATGATTAAAATAAGGAACATGTATGCTTAACATGCAGAAAGAGACTACAATCAAAATAACCACTAATACTGCAATGATTAAATGATAAATCCAGTTTTTATCTTTCTTATTATAATTCATAACGACCTCCATAGTGCCACTATTATAGCGCATTTAAGATTAAAAAAAAAGAGATTCATCAATTTGAATCTCTATTAGAACTGCTTAATATCATAAAGAGAATTCTTAACATACTTGCAAGAGTTGCACATACTCCAGCAACATAAGTCAATGCAGCAGCATAAAGCATCTGCCATGCACCTGCATATTCATTTTCATTCAAGTATTGAGATTGTAATATTGCAAGTCCTCTTTTTGATGCATTAATTTCTACTGGCAATGTAATAATCTGGAAAGCTAAGATACCACACATAAGGAAGAAACCTAAAAAGGCAAGTTTAGTAGATCCTAATGCAAGTCCAATCATAATCGCAATCCAACCTAAATAATTTCCTACATTACATAAAGGAATAATCGCATTTCTTACACGTATTGGCATGTAGTTTTCATGATATTGAATGGCATGACCACATTCATGTGCTGCAACAGCACATGATGCAATGGTTGTACCATGATATATGTCACTCGAAAGAGATACACTATTATTAGAAGGATCAAAGTGATCTGATAATTCTCCATGTACTTCATAAACTGGTACATGAGTCATTCCATGAGAATCTAATATTTCTCTAGCCACTTGTGCCCCTGTGATACCACGGCTATTTTGTTTTTGACGGTATTTCGCGTATGTAGATTTAATCTTGGCCTGGCAGTATAAAGAAAAAACCATCGCAATAACTACTAAAATTGTACCAAGCATATAACCTGGATTTGTCATTAAATAATAACTCATTTTCATCAACTCCTGATACTATTATACATAAAAATTATTAACTGTATATAAACAAAAAAGATGCATTAGTTCATTGCATCTTTTAATCTATTACTTGGTTTGAAAGAAACTGTACGACTTGCAGGAATGATAATAGGTTCCTTAGTCTTAGGTGAAACACCCTTACGTTCATGGCAGTGATTGATTTTAAATGTACCGAAGCCAGAAATAAGAACTTTGTCACCATCAATCATACTTTCTACCATCGTATCAAAAACTGTATTCACAAGAATTTCAGCGTCTTTTTTTGTTAAATCTCTTTTTTCAGAAACGATATTGATTAATTCTTTTTTATTCACTTCTGTAATGCCTCCTAATAAATTATCCTTGAGTAGTATAACAAAATCTATCTTCTATTTCAAGAGATAAAATACAAAAAAAGCACGTAATAAAGGACATAAAATGAATTACTATTTTTGTGATTTATAGGCTTTTTCCCAGAACTTATTTCCTTCTTTTAAGAACTGTTTTTTAGAAAAAAATGTGATATCTAAGACACTTTCTTTCGCTTTTCTTATATCTAATGCAAAATTTTTTAATTCATTAGATACACGCCATGTATAAGGAATATGGTCTAATAAGAAGTAAGCACCAATTTTTAATGTACCTTTATAAACTGCATTTATTTTCTTACTATATAACTCCATAATCTCTTGGGCATAGTCACAATAATCTGTTTCATATTCATCACAATACATGACACAATAAATAGTTTTATGATTCATTAAAGACTCATTATTTTTCATATAATCAAGCATACATGAAGGGATAGTTTGCGAAGAGATAGGAAACATGAAAATAAGAGTATCATTATCTACTAAATCTTTATCTTCTATCACTTGTAATGTTTTAATAGTGACATCGTTTTTAAGATAGTGAGCAAGCTTATATGCCTGGTTATACATAACTTTATTTGTATATATTAAACCAGATAAGATGATTAAAGTATTATCCACGATCAACACCTCCAAATGTCTTAAGAGAATTGTCTAATTCTTCTTCAGTACAAAAATAAGTATTAATAGAAGAAATAGAATAACCTAAAAGAGAATCATGTAAATAATTCATCAACATCTTCTGTTCCTGTTCCGATATATCACCATAACCTATAAGAAGGATTTTCTTTGATTGCTGAGCTAAAGATGCATGACAGGTTGTTCCATCCACAGTTGTATAATAAGGCTCATATGAGGCAATATTGCGTTCTATAAAGGATTTTAGAGGTGTATCAAAGCATCCACAATAAATATGAGTCACTAATATAATCAAAGAAGCTTCTCCAATCCATTGATTAATGACCGATATATCATCATGATAACGACAAGGTGATCGTTTTTTTAGGCATGTATAATCACCAGTACAAGCACTATATTTAATATTATTCAGATTTACAATAACACTTTCTTTAAATAACTCTAAAGGAATGTCTTTATCAGTAATAACTATATTTTTCATATGATATGCCCTCCTCCCATAATGATACAAGAAGAAGTAAACGAATTCAATAAAAAAAGCCCTCCTGTTGGAAGGCATAAAAAAAGGACCTGGCAGCTTGCTATTGTCGCGTCTTCACACTATCGTCG
>NZ_QTUM01000091.1:0-4670 GCF_003435615.1 Catenibacterium sp. AM22-6LB | reverse complement strand
GTAGAAAATGTCATGCCCCTGTTGACATGACATATAAGCGACTGCCTGTCGCACAAAAACTGAAAGCCTAAAAGCTTTCAGTAATTATTTGACTGGCGTCCCAGATAAGATTTGAACTTACGACCTTTCGCTTAGGAGTAGACCCGATACGATGAAACCAAGTGCAACACAGTGCAAGAAAATCCTTGGAAATACAAGGCTTTTCACAGTTTCAAATCCTATCTGGTATTACGCTTCATAAGCATTTTCATAGGGATTTTACACCGTCCAATTGGCTCGAAATTAGCAAGGCTTTCGATTTTCGGTGGACGTTGCAAGTGCAAGCAAATTCCTCTATGTAACTTCTCGTGATACGAAATGATAGGAAATCCTATTCATTCTCGTGCGGAGGCGCTGATGTCTTTAGACACCATCTTAGTCTGTTTAATATATCATTTCAAAATAGATTTTTCAACCAGCATTATTAAGAATTTCAAAGGTTTTTTCAGACTCAATGATTCTATGTAATTTAGACCCGCCGAAGCAGGTCTTTTTTTATTTCAGCATAATCTCTCTATCCTCAGCGCCGAGCATATAAGCACCCTTGGCAAAAGCATCCCTTGCCAGAAGCTCTGCTACATCAACCCTATCGAACAGCATCCATATTTCTTTCTCTTTCGGAGTCAGTTCATGGCTATGGTCAAACAAATGCTCAAGTCCCAATCCTTCAAGCAATGCCGACTTTGCTGCTTTGTATTCCTCAGCTCTGCCAACATATTCGTCGTTCCTTTCCTTGGAAAATGCCTCGATATTGTCAGCTCTCAGATGCTCGTAATACTCGTCCATAAAGATTCTATCCATACTCGTTGACCTCCATAACAAAAAAATAAGGGCAGACCCTTTTACAGCTATTGTAGCTATGTAAAAGGATCTGCCCTTGCAGTTACTATAATGTTTTTGCCAGCGACTTCAGGAGTGCTGCCATTTCCGGATTTTGCAGAAGCTTCAGAAGAAGTTCTTTATCATCAGCGGAGCTTTCCGTTGCGGCTGGTTGAACCGGCTCAGGCGTTGCCTGTCTGCCTGAGTAGAACGCAGCTTCCATTCTTTCAGCGTTCAGTCTGCGGTCATCGTCGATGATATGAGAGTAAACATCCGCTACCATCTTGACCTGTGCATGACCGGAATCGCCTTGAACGGATTTCATATCGCCGCCGTTCAGCTTCAGCTTGTAAGTGATACTGGAATGTCGGAGACTATGGAAAACCACTTTCGGCAGTCCCTTCTCCTCAATCAGCTTATTGAAAGCACGGTTGATAACCTGCCCCTCAATCGGCTTGCCATTGGAAGAACAGAAAACCAGATTGAAGTCTACGAACTCGTCACCGAAAAGGTCTTTCAGTTCTTCGATGTCAGCCTTTCGCTGTACCAACATTTCCGCTACGGTTTTCGGTAAGAACACCTTGCGGACACTTGTTTTGGTCTTAGGAGTTTTGAGAACCAATGCGGTATGCGTACTGGCGAAGGTCGGCGGGAACTTGAACATGATGTCCTTACCGTCCAGATCTGCCATCGCTTCACGATTTACTCTCTGCAACTCCTTTTCAACGAAGATGCTTGCCTGACCAAGTTCAATACTGGTGGGGGAAATGTCAATACAGTCCCAAGTAAGCCCCAGAAGCTCGCCCATTCGCAAGGAACAGGAGAAGGCAAGGTTAATGGCCAGACGAAGAATATCATCGTCACAGGCTTCCAGAGCCTTCTGGAGCACTTCTGCTGTCCAGATGTCCCTGGTCTTGTGTTCTTCCTTCGGCAGTGTAGCGTGCTCCACAGGGTTTCTGGTCATCAATTCCCACTTGACCGCCTGATTGAAAGCATTTCGCAATGTCTTGTGAACCTCTCGGACAGTATGCGGAGTCAGATATTCTGTACGGGCTTTTACATACTTAGAAGAAACCGCTTTGACAGAAAGCAAATCTCGGTAATACTTGTCCATGATTCTCGGCGTGACATCCTCCAGCTTCATATCACCGATGAGGGGACGAATATAGTTTGCAATCAGGCTCTTTCTGCTTTCATAGGTAGACATCGCCCAGGTGTTCACACCATAGATTGACATATACTCATCCAAAAGATCGTTGACGGTTTTAGCAGAAGGGGGAATAAAGGTTCCGGACTCCTGCTCATATTCAACCTGCAACTTCCTTTTCTTTGCTTCAGCATTCGTTTCAAAGGTTTCCCACTTCTGACGCTTGTTGCCGTTCTCATCGGTGTATGTATAAACCACAGAATACTTCTTTTTTCTCTTAACGATAGATGCCATGTAATCATCTCCTTTCCTGTCTATCTTCCGCTAACTGGTAGCGGGTCTGATTCTGATACCACTTCATAAAGCTCTCTTTTGTAGCTCGGTTATGCCTGCCCACTCGAATCAGCTCGAAGCTTCCCTTGGCGGCAATGCTGTAGATATTCTGGCGATTGGTGTCAAGCATTCTTGCAATCTCTGGCAGACCGTAGGTGGATGCCATAATATCTGCATCAAGTTCCTGATCCTCTACCGTGCGGTAATCGGTTTGAGAAGCATACCATCTTTCAAAGCTCTCCTTGGTCACTCTGCGCTTGCCCAGGACATCGACCACATCAAAATGCCCTTTGGCAACCAGTTCGTAAGCAGTCGCTTCTTTCAGCCCAAGGCGCTGTCCAAGCTCCTCCATTGAATATGTAGTTTTCTTCAGTTCCTCACCGGGAGGGGTTCCATCGACCTTCTGGTATTTGAACTGATTGGCATACCATTCTTCAAAGCTGTCGATCATCACCCTCATGGTGTTGCCGCCAAGAATGGTTTTGAAGTAATTCTTCTTAATGAGCCAGTATGACTCCGTTTTTCCAAGACCAAGCATCCTGCCCATTTCCGGAACAGACATACTCGTGCGTTTTCTCATTTCCGCCATCGTACAACCTCCTATGTAAAAAATGTAGCCATGTGTTTCTTGTCATGGCTACATTTTATCGAACTCTCAATATGTTTTGAAGTTTGTCGCCGGGTTGTACGACACCCTTGACAAATCTTACATTTGATGATCCAACCACTCATCAAAACTCTTTTTGGAGATTCTGATGCTGCCGCCAATGCGGACACTATGAAAAACCTTCTTTTTCACAAGGTTGTATGCACTGGTTCTGCTGATGCCCAGAATATCCTGAATCTCATCAACCGTATAGGTTCTCTTATCAAACTGAACTGTGTTAGCAGCTATCGCTTCTTCGGTGCGCTGATTCATGGCAGCGATTCTTTCTTCAAACATTTATGTTCACTCCTTCGTTTTCTTTGCTTTATGTTTTGTGGAACGCTTTTTCAGCTGCTCCATTGCCAGGCTGACGGATAAGGCTTTCTCAATCGCTACCATTTCACGGGGCGTTACCTTACCTAAGTAATTATCAATCCTGCTCTTATCAATGGTGCGAATCTGTTCCAGCTGAACAACGGACGCTTCTTTGAATGCAGGATTGTCGTAAATAACAAAGTGCGTCGGCATATTCGCTTTCTTATGGATTCTGGTGGTGACCGTTGCCACAATCAATGTGGGAGCGTGTTTATTACCGGTATCGTTCTGAATGACGATAACCGGACGGATGCCGCCTTGTTCCGACCCAACTACCGGGTCCAGATTGGCGCAATAAATATCACCACGGCAATATACCCAATTTTCTTTCATCATTTGCCATGACCTCCTTTCGTTGGGTATGTAATAACTGACTGCCTGAAATGAATCAGGCAGTCAGTCCAAAAGTCTATGTGTCCCATATTTGCCACGCACCCCTGAGAAAGAGGGCTTACGCCCTCAGGGAATCACCGAACGACTGATTGCGAATCAGTTCCATAGGAATCTAACCTCTGCCGGGTTCTCCGCCAGCTCCGTAGAGAAGTATCTTTAATCCTGTTGCTTTCATGGCCGTATTGGGAGCAACCCAATATTTACAAGCCAGTATTGATCGCTGGCATCGGGAGAGAGACAACTGCTTAATTTATAGAAGAAAGTCGTTCTGTTTCTCTGTCCGATACGTCACGGCGTACCGCTGATGTGGCTGATGCTCTCGCACCGGCAACAGGAACGTATTCGATGACTGTGTATTCAGTTTTCAAGGATCAAGCAGCCGATTTTCTTTGGCTGTATCTAAATTGTACCTGTTCCTCATGCAAGTTTTTATTGCCTCGTAGGTATAGTTTTGAGGTTATTCACGACCTAAAAATATGTAATCAAGGGTTGTATCAAAGCGCACGACCAATTCGATTGCCAAATCAATAGAGATGCCTCTGTTGCCGGTTTCAATTCGTGCAATGGTGTTTGCGGCAACGCCCAACTGCTCCGCAAGCTGTTCCTGTGTAAGCCCATGTTTCTTTCTCAATGCTTTAATTCTTTTTCCGCTTTCAACCAAGTCGTAATACATTTTCGTTCCTCCGTGTTTTTGAATTTGTGAAGTTGCAAAATCAAAAACGGAGGGAGGAGATCGTGACTGGTTCTCAATGCCCTTTGCCATCTGCCTGTCCTCCTTGCAGGCATAAAAAAAGAGCCGGAGTACATTACTCCAAGCTCTCGTTCATGCCTTTGTGTTAAAATGAAGGAAGATAGGCTGGTATAATCGAGTAGGAGAAAATAATTAAAATTATTTTCGTCCTCTCACACCACCGGGCA
>NZ_QTUM01000090.1:0-4867 GCF_003435615.1 Catenibacterium sp. AM22-6LB | reverse complement strand
GAAAGGCGCTCTTGTGATTAAAGAATCTCTTAAATGCGGTCTGTCCGTTATTTACTGCCTGTGTTACCGATTTTGAATAAGCTTCCTTGATCCAGGAACATTCTGGATGGCTCGGAAGATACTCGTTGTTAAGCCATACCCTGAATCGGCTGCTGCTCATAAACTTTTTGCCACTTTCATGAAGCTCCTTATTATGAGCAAGATAGAAGTTATAGATAAATCTGCAAGTACCTATTGTTTTACGAATCTTTACTTTCTGCTCCTCTGTCGGATTTATTTCTGTCTTGAAGCTCTTCAGCAATTTCCTCATCCCTTTCTATCTGTCTTTTATACTTATAAAATCCATACAGCCTGCGGGAGTTCTTCATGTTTTACTACCTCTATGGTTGTATTAAACTTCTTACAGAACTTTTCAAACCAATCATACCCAATCTAATAAATCTATCTTTATAGGTTGCTATTACAGTTTTTGAATACACATAATCTACAGGTAACGATTTAAGAAAAATGTGGAGCAGAAATAACCATGATAATATCCCAGTGATATTATCATTTATTCTTTTATCTTCATTAAAGAAAAGGAAAGTACCTAATAGAAGCTTGTAGCTCTGAAAATAGTATCTGAAAGCAGTGAATGACGTTGTAGGATCCGCAACAGTCATATCAAAAGCCACCAGGCAATTTCATAGATTTGAAGAATTCAATACAGTTATCAATATTGTTGGAATAGACAGTTCTGGGTTAACTGATAAAGAGAAGCTTTCTTAGGCCTTAACACTTTGTCTGACATGTGGTTATGGCTCCATCTGATTTCTAATCTAATTATAGAACAAATAGAAAATCCATGTACTAGGTTCGATCTTGAGAACGCCGTTTAATAGGTGTTTATGAAATTTAATTTTCACTAACATATGTTTTGCAGATATTCAAATTGAGGTTTTTATTTTTTTCCATTACTTCATCTAATAAATCGTTACAGCGTTTCCATAACCTTCAATACACTGCTCTACAATAATTCCCTACACATTACAAAATCTTAAAAGTACAACTTGATTTAGCAAATACTGATCATAAGTGCAATAACGCCTATTAGTTGGAGTTCCGTTTGCCTATAAAGTTTCTTCTCTATCCCAACGTTATACAGATACGCCTAAAAGTTCAGAAAAATCCTTTGGTTTATAATTCGTGAAATTTGATGTGTTCATTTTAAAACTCTCCTTTGAGTAGATTTGAACACATTTAATCACAATAGTCGATATATTTAGTTACTTATATTTTCCTCCTTTAAACGTATCAAAAAAAACTATAAGATTACTCTTATAGTCTTCTACTTATTCATACTATTTAAAACTACTTTTTTCTCATTATCAAAGACATTGTTTACATCCAAATCTTCTTGCACATCCATTACATATAGGTTTTGATGCACATTCTATACAATGTTCACTGAATTCTCTTTTATACAATTGATCTTCTCTTAATTCATTATCAAAGAAATCATAAAGATGATATATAGGTTTCTTTCCTTGATAATTCATTCTAGAACGATAGGCTATTCTTGTCTGAGCTACTTTCCCTTTCACTCGATAATGAATACCATCCTTCACAAAATGAGATCCTGTTTCTATAAAAGTGAACGTAGTATTCTTATTCACACATTGATTATGTAAAGATTTAATCCAATCGAAGTCACATGCTCTTGTACCACCATAATTCTCTCCACCGCATGTCACTTCTTCTATGCGTCCATCTAAATACTTTTCTAAATCAATAGGACCAATAAGAGGTGCTAACATCACTCCTTTATGTTTAGCAGGAATATCTAATAGAATAGGTATACGTTCATCAGCACGTTTCTGATTCTCACATGTAACATTAAGTATTACATTCTCGTATCCATCACCCCAGTTATCTGGTAAGCATTCTTTAAGTCTTTCTGCTCTTTTAGTAAGTATAAAAAAGATTACATCCTGTCTTCTTCTGATCATGGACCAGACATCATCTCTCCATATATCTGCTTCTTCTAAACAGAAATCACTTGTCATACAGACTCTTATCTTTTCTCCACTTTGTATCTTATATGTACCATCTCTATTTCTAGAGAGTGGATATGCAAAATCATTGGTCTTATAAATATGTGAACCATCCTGATTTCTCATCTTATCCAAAACATACATATAACAATTCATACACCCTTCAGAATACTTTACACAGCCATGCCAGGGATTCCAAATATCATGCATTACTAACTCCTTATCAAACTTACTTGTTTTATTTCAAACCATTTAATAATACGTCCTACACATATGCCATAGAGTGGTGAACGTGTTACTAAACAGAGAATAATAGTTGCTGCAATCATTGTAATATCAAAACAGTTCTTACACAAGGAATACGCCTTATTGTAGTGGTTAGAAATACTTAAGATCACTCCATCTACTGGTGCTAAGACTAAATGAGACTGCACCATTGTATAGACACCAAAAGCTATACATATATTACCTGCAAGTAAAATCACTATACGTAATCCTAGAGATTCAGGAGATGCAGGAATAATGATTTGATACAGATCTAAGATATATCCCATAATAAATGAGAAAGGGACTTCTAGTAACATATCCATTTTCAACTTTCTTTCTATCAATAGCTGAGCAACAACTAAAACCATATATAACATGATATTCGCTACACCAAATGAAATAGGTGTCATTTCTTTGAATGCATAAGGAAGTGTTGCTTGATGATGAATGGGTTCAGAATGGAAATGAATTCTGCAAGAGAATGGTATCTTGTAGGGACACCGCATGGTGGTGATTTGGAATATATCCGGGCAAGGATACCGGAGTAAAGGTCTCTGTACCCCTGGGGCGCAAGGGTACTTTTGATGGATGGTACATCTGTCGAAAGTGCTTTTGCGTTACTTTTGACAAAAGTAACAAAACCGCCGTATCCGGCGAATATTTCTTTTTATACCATAGCTGGCAAAGATACAAATTTATGTGCCATGTCTGGCACTGGTTTTAGAAAGCGGGGTGAGGAATATAACGATGAAACGAACAATCAGTGGTATGATCGGGACAGGATCTCTGGCTCATAACAGACGAGCTTTTATAGCAGAAAATGTTGATCCAGACAGAGTGCAATTAAATATTTGTTACCGGAATGAGAATCTGAAAGGGCACTCGGAAGGTTGCTCTTTGGCAATCTAAGAATAGAGTTTTGGGATAGAATATGATAAAATGCAAGAGATAAATCGGGGTTTTTCGGAGGGGCGAATGTAGATGAGTTTTATAGATGATGCATTATCAGAAATTAGTAATGGTGAGGACTTTGTTCAGGCAATGGCAGATATTTATGAATATCCAGAAGTAAGAAGTGAGTTATATAAATTACCATCTTGGATTAGAAATATCATAACAGTCATTGATTATGACACGGAATTAGCTATGAATGGTTTAGATTTTAAATCTTATGGGAATATTATTGATGCTTTGACTAATATGGGATTAACGGAAGAAGCAGAAGTACTAATTACTTTTGAAAAGAAACCTTCACAAGAGGAGGCAGATATTTGCTATTCAAAACTTGCTATTAATAATGATTATGACGCATTTTGGAATAAAGTATATTCGTATGCTGACGAAAATATAAAGAGATAACTTCCAGTTTGTATAATTGAAAAAAATAAAAAATGCATAGACAACTGTGTCTATTAGTGAAAATACGACATTTCTCGCTTTGTGTCGTGTTATTTGCAGATAACAGCTTCTATATTTGATGATGAAAGGAGGAGTTGAGGTGGACCAAGTAAAAATCGGGAATTTTTTAAAAAAACTTCGCAAAGAAAAAGGCATTACACAGGAGCAATTGGCAGAAATATTAAATGTCTCTGGAAGAACCGTATCCAGATGGGAAACCGGAAACAATATGCCGGATATCAGTATTCTTGTGGATATTGCAGATTATTATGATATCAGCATTCCTGAGATTATCAGTGGAGAAAGGAAAAGCGAGATGATGAACGAAGAAGAAAGAAAAATTGCTAAAACAATGGCTGATTATGCAACTACAGAGAAAGAGAAGATTTTTAAGGAAATGAAGCTCCAAAGTGTCATGGGAGTTTGTGCATTGGTTCTATACTGGATTCTGCATGAAACAGGTGCATACATGTATAATGATGTGTTAGGAAAGCTTGCCAGCTATTGTGAGACCTTGGTATCTGTGTCAGTCATAATGATGGCTGCATTTACGACAGGATCTTTAAGCAAGGTGCGGAGCAAGAGTAGAAAAGTTTTTGTATTCGAAAATTTCCCAAAAACTATGCAATTTGTTGTAACTGCAGTTGTAGCTTTTGGTGTAGCTGCTGTGATCAAACTGGTACTGGTGTATTTTTTCGGCTTATAAGTATTTTCAAATTCGTATTACATACTATGGAAAAAGAACTTTTTGATATTTTCACAGATGCGTGCTAATATGATTATAGAAAAAGAGTGCTACCGATGATATGATGACCTCCCAGTAGACAGTGTAAATAATTAAAAGCACTGTTTACTGAGGAGGTTTTTCTTATGGGAAGAAAAAGCAAGTTTTCTAAGGAACAAAAAATAGAAATATGTAAAAGATACTTAGATGGTAGTGAATCGATTTCTATACTAGCAGAAGAAATAAATGCAGGTAAAACCACAATTGAAAGGTGGATTAAAATCTTTAAAGCATATGGTGAATCCGCATTTGGTGAGAAGCCTGCAAATGAATCTTACACCAAAGAGTTTAAATGCAAGGTTGTAGAAGAATATCTTGCTGGTGGTAGTTCACTAATAGATATTGCGCTAAAATATAATATTCCTTCAGATAGTACAGTACTTGC
>NZ_QTUM01000009.1:0-50755 GCF_003435615.1 Catenibacterium sp. AM22-6LB | reverse complement strand
AGAGCGCCTGCTTTGCACGCAGGAGGTCAGGAGTTCGATCCTCCTAGGCTCCACCAATTTAATTAATCATATACATGGCGGGATAGCTCAATTGGCTAGAGCATTCGGTTCATACCCGGAGTGTCGGGGGTTCAAATCCCTCTCCCGCTACCATTTGATTAAAAAGTACTCTGATAGATGAGGACCCTTAGCTCAGTTGGTTAGAGCCACCGGCTCATAACCGGTTGGTCGCTGGTTCGAGTCCAGCAGGGTCCACCAAATTACATATCGCGGGATGGAGCAGTCTGGTAGCTCGTCGGGCTCATAACCCGAAGGTCGTTGGTTCAAATCCTTCTCCCGCAACCAAGATGGTCTGGTAGTTCAGTTGGTTTAGAATGCCGCCCTGTCACGGCGGAGGTCGCGGGTTCGAGCCCCGTCCAGACCGCCATTTTGGTTCCGTAGCTCAGTCGGTAGAGCAGAGGACTGAAAATCCTCGTGTCGCTGGTTCGATTCCGGCCGGAACCACCATTAGAATGATGCAGGTTTACCCAAGCCCGGCTGAAGGGATCGGTCTTGAAAACCGACAGAGGATTAACGTCCTGCGGGGGTTCGAATCCCTCAACCTGCGCCATTGAATGTTACTCAGGAGAAATCCTGAGTTTTTTATTTTCAGAATATGTAAGAGATTACAGTATTGTTTCTGTTCTGTTATAATATTGTTATCACATGTAAGGGAGATTATATAATGGATCAGTCAAAAAGTATTAATGTTAGATACTCGATGTTGCAGGGCATTTACTTTGTAGGTTTCTGTACAGTTATGGGTTATGCTGCAGTATATCTAGGGTCAATTGGCATGAGCTCATCTTTAATTGGGATTGTACTTGCAATCGCAAATATTCTAACAAGTATTGCACAACCTGTACTTGGAGGATTTGTAGATAAGTCAAACATTTCTATGAAGAAAGTCTTAATGATCATGTTTGGTCTTTGTAGTATTCTATCTGTATTACTTATGTTTGCAAGCAGGGTTACATTCTTAGCTGCTGCTTTGTTTGTTGCAGTCTCTACAATACTCTATACAACAATGCCTTTAGTTAACTCACTTGCTTTTGCATTCCAAAAGCAGGGCATTGACGTTAAATTTGGTGTAGCACGTGGTATTGGATCAGTCGCTTATGCTCTTGCGTCTCTTGTATTAGGAAACGTTGTAAAGGCAGTAAGTCCTACTTTAATGCCTCTTGCTTATATTGTCATCTTCTTAGGTATTTTACCTCTTATTCGCTCATTTAAGATGCCAGAAGCTGAAGTAGATGAAGTTATTGAAGAAAAAGTAGTAGAAAAAGAAAGTACAGGTGCTTTTATTAAGAAGCATCTTAAATTCATGATTTTCTTAGCTGGTTTTATATTAGTTTATTTTGATCATACAATCATCAACAATTTCTTTATTAATGTAATTAAAAACGTTGGTGGTAATACTGGAGATATGGGAAATGCAGTATTCTTGGCTGCAATGTTAGAACTTCCTACTATGGCTTTATTTGAAAAGTATAAGAATAAAATCAATATCAAAAATACAATCATCATTTCCGCAATATTCTTCTCACTTAAACATACTTTAACTTATTTTGCGACAAATATGGTCATGATCTATTTAGCTCAGGCAACTCAAATGCTGGCTTATGCATTATTTATTCCTGCATCTGTTTATTATGTAGATAAATTATTTGATGCAAAGGATGCAGTTAAAGGACAGGCACTCGTTACTACAAGTATGACCGTATCTGGTGTACTAGCCAGTTTCTTAGGTGGTATTTTACTAGATAGTATGGGTGTTTATGAAACATTATTTTTAGGTTTAGTATTAAGTGCAGTAGGTACAATTGTAATGATTGTGACTGTTGAGAACGTAAATAAGAAGGGGGCTTAAATGTGTTAGATGTTTTAAAAACAAGAAGAAGTATTAGAAAATATACAGATGAAATGCCTAGAGATGAAGATCTTGAAAGAATTGTAGAAGCTGGTTTATATGCTCCTACTGGTATGGGCAGACAGGGCGTTAAGTTTGTAGTAGTAAAGAATAAAGAAATGAGAGATCATTTATCAAAGTTGAATGCTGGTGTTATGGGGAGTGATAAAGATCCTTTCTATGGTGCACCTGTTGTTATTGTTGTTTTATCAAAGAAAGAATATCCTACATATATCTATGATGGATCACTTGCGATTGGTAATATGCTCAATGAAGCGCATGGCTTAGGACTTGGTTCTTGCTGGATTCATCGTGCGAAAGAAGTATTTGAAGGTGAAGAAGGAAGAAGACTCCTTAAAGAATGGGGCATTGCAGAAGACTATGAAGGCATTGGAAATGTTATTATAGGATTTGCAGATGGTAAGGCTCCAGAAGCAGCGCCTTGTCTTGATCATCGTGTGATTATAATCGAATAATGAAATAATCCTCCTTGCGGAGGATTATTTTTTTATCGGAAACAGTGAAAGGATACCGGCTGCACCGACACCAAAACTGATGCCAATGGGTAAATAATATGGAAATTTGTTGTTGTCTTTTTTCATGACAATCACCTCAAAAAGAGTATATCATATTGATGTAAAATCAGATGTTTATTGTGGAAATAATGCCTTAAGAATATCCTCTAATCCATTTTTATCGATAGATTTACAGATGATATCGGCTTGTGCCTTTAATTCATCTACGGCATTACCCATAGCTACACCTATCTGACATAACTGAATCATTTCAATATCATTAAGACCATCACCAAATGCATAGGTATCATTGATATCTAAACCATAATGTTCGATAACCTTCTTAATGCCCACTGCCTTACTCATTGTAGGAGAAAAGAACTCAAATGAATTATCACTGCCATGCTGGTCATAACTAATAGTAGTACCAAACTTGCCATCTAAATAGTCGCTTACTTTTTGTTTGTCTTTATTTGTGACATTGGCTTCTATCTTAATGGCACGTTTTAAGACATCATCACGGTCAAAATCCATAGAGAACATCTCTTCCATGCCGAGGTTCTTAAAGAACGTATAAAGCTCTTTATAACGCTTATCAATATAAATATGATGTGCTGTTTCAATCATATAATCACAATTCAGTTCTTCAAGCATATCAACTGTCTGAGTCGCAAGTTCTGTATCCATTCTCTCTTCAAAGATAGATTCACCATCGATTTCGATATAACCGCCGTTATATAAGACATAACCATTAAAACCCAAATCAAGGAACTGCTGGTTAATCATGGCTTTAGGACGACCACTGCAGATAAAAAGCTTATGCCCATCATTTTGAATTCTTTTAAGTTCTCTTTTTACACCTTCAGGTACTTCGTGAACTCCATAAGTGTTATCTACAAGCGTACCATCAATATCAAAAAATAATACTTTCTCTTTCATATGTATCTACTTTACCTCTGGTCTTAATATTTCTACAAATTCAAACTCATTGTTGTCATATGTATAATGAAGAATACAGCAATTAGTAAAACCTCCAGAGTTAAAAATAATGTTTGGATCATTAAAAGCACTAAAGAAACACATGGAAGCCCCTGCATGACTGACTGCAAGAACAACATCATGATCTTCTTTATTCATCACTTCAGTTAATGTCTTTACAACTCTTTGCCTTACTTCTTCTGTTGTTTCACCACCATAATGGGGAAATAAGTCATCATATTTAAAATCATCAAAATGAGGATTTAAATCTTCACTTTCCCCTTCAAAAAGTCCAAAACCTCTTTCTTTAAGCCCTTTAAGTCTTGTATAAGGTACTTTACCCTCTGTTACTATTTCTAGCGTGTCAGAGGCTCTTTCAGCTGTACTAGAATAATAATGATCAAAAGGAATGTCCTTAATCAACTCTCTTGCAGCTTCTGCCTGCTTAATACCTAGTTCAGTAAGTGGAGAATCACATGAACCCTGGATTCTTCTTCGTACATTAAATAAAGTTTGTCCATGGCGCATCATATATAAATGTTTCATAATAAATATAACCCCTTTCATTGGAAGATAAGTTAATTATATCTATTATTTAAGAAAAAATTAAGGTGAAAGTACACAAATAATACACTTTTCTTTGTTAAGATAGTGCAATAGATTAAGGAGTGGTGGATATGAATGAATTAAAAGGCCTCTCACAACAAGAGGTACAAGAAAGAATAGAACAAGGACAGGTGAACTATACAGGTCAGTCTATTTCTAAAACTAAAAAGGAAATTGTGAGACAACATACTCTTACATATTTCAACTTTCTAAATATATTTTTAGCTGTTTTGATTGTGATTTCAGGACAGCTGCAGAACTTAACTTTTATTGGAGTTATGGTAGCTAATACAATATTAGGTATCATTCAGGAGTTCAAGGTTAAGAAAACTATTGATAAGCTAAGTGTTGTTACAGTAGAAAAAGTTAAAACACTTCGTAATGGTCAGCTGATTGATGTACCTGTAGAAGAACTTGTTATGGATGATATTATTTTCTTGACAGCTGGCAATCAGATTGGCACAGACTGTAAGGTTGTAGAAAATCATGCATTAGAAATCAATGAATCTCTTTTGACTGGGGAATCAGTACCTGTTAAAAAGAAGGAGAACGATGAAATCTATGCAGGAACCTTCGTTGTGGCAGGAAGTGGTTATGCAAAAGTAATCCGTGTAGGGAATGCGAACTATTCTACAAAGCTAGTGAACCAAGCAAAACATAAGAATCTTGCGTCTAGTGAGATGAGAGATTCTATTGAGAAGATTATTAAGGTTATGAGTATTATTATTGTGCCAGTCGGTCTATTACTCTTTAGAGCACAATATAAGGCCATGCCAAATGACTTTAATACCGCATTAGTTAAAACAGTAGGTGGTGTTATAGGTATGATCCCTGAAGGACTTGTCCTTCTTACTTCTTTATCTTTTGTATTAGGTGTTGGTCGTCTTGCAAAAAAGAAAGCTCTTGTTCAACAGATGGAATCTATTGAAGCATTAAGCAGAGTAGATGTACTATGTCTTGATAAGACAGGAACTATCACAACAGGTGAACTTAAAGTTAAACATATTGTTCCTATTAGTAATCAATATACGCGTGAGATGATTTGCGATATTATGGGTTCATTTGCTTTCTTAGTAGATGATATCAACCCAACTCAGAAAGCTTTAATGAATTACTTCACTAAAAATGATAAATATCATAAGAAATCAGAAGTACCATTTTCTTCAGAACGTAAATATCGAGCAATAACTTTTGATGATAATCGTTCTTTTGTATTAGGTGCTCCTGAATTCTTGACTGATAATAAAGAAATCTTAGATCAGGTCAGTGGTTACTCTGAATTTGGATTACGTGTATTACTGTTAGGAGAAGCAGATTATTTAGAAGAGGGACATTATCATTCTCTTACTCCAGTTTGTCTTATTACTATTAGTGATATCATTAAAGAAGATGCACATGATACATTTGATTATTTCAAATCTCAGGGTGTTTCTATTAAAGTCCTTTCAGGAGATAACCCTCTTACAGTTTCTCGTGTGTGCACCCTTGCGGGGCTTGATAACGCAAATAATTATATGGATGCTTCGACTCTCCCTGATACTGTAGAAGAAATGAAACAAGTATTAGGAGAAACATGTGTCTTTGGACGTGTTAAACCAGAACAGAAACAATTGATTATCAAAGCTTTCCAAGAAAATGGTCATGTTGTTGGTATGGTGGGTGATGGTGTCAATGATGTCCTTGCAATTAAAGATGCAGATTGTGGTATCGCGATGGCCAATGGAGCAGATGCGGCTAAGCAGGCAGCACATATTGTATTATTAGATTCTAACTTCAGTTCAATGAAGGAAATTGTAAACGAAGGTCGTGTCATCATTGCGAATATTGAAAAGGTCAGCTCACTATATCTAACTAAGACTATTTATTCTACAATTCTTAGTCTGATCTTTGGATTCTTCTGCTTAACTTATCCATTTACGCCTTTCCAGCTCTCTTTAGTAAGTGGTATGGCAATTGGATTACCATCATTCATTATTACTCTTGAACACGATACAACAATGAGTTCTAAGGGCTTCTTAACACATGTGATTCATACAGCACTTCCATGTGCTTTAAGTGTTGTAGTGCTTGTATTATTTAATTTCTTATTAAAATGGATGTTCTTCTTAAATGCGAAATACTTTTCTACATATAGTTTCTTAGTGACTATATTTATTAGCTTTATTGTATTATTTAAGGTTTCTAAACCACTCAATTTTTTAAGAAAGTTTAATATTGGTTTAAACATCCTGCTTACTATTGGCTGTCTTTACGCAATACCAACTTATTTTTATATGTATCCTATCACGGACTTACGTGTTATTATAGTAGTGGTTTTTGAATGTGTTGTTGCTTATTATTTAGTGAAACTCATTACAAAAGCATTAGATAACATAACTGAATATAGACGTTGGAAGAGGGAGAAGCATGGATAAAAAATATTTTTTCTTTGATATTGATGGCACTTTGACAGATATTAAAACAGGTATTCCGGTACCGAGTGCATTAGAAACAATTAAAAAATTACAGGATAAAGGACATTTTGTCGCAATTGCAACAGGACGTGCCTATTATAAAACAAAAGAAACTGCTAAGATGCTTGGTATTCATAATCTTGTATCTAATGGTGGGGCAGCACTTATTTATAATGATGAACTTGTTACTAATAGTCCATTAGATAGAGAAAAGGCTTTAGCTCTAATTCATGAAGCAGATGAAAAAGGCTTTGGAATATTAGTTGCTGTTAATGATAGTATTGATGTAGTGATGAAGGATGAACGCTTTATTGAACAGGTAGGAGAAAGACAGGAACCAACTCGTTATATTCTTGATAAGTCATTAAACTATGATGATTTGAAGGATATCTATAAGATTTATATTGCGATTCCAGAAGACAAAGAAGAAGAACTTACTTTAAGAGATACAGTGGGGCATATCCGCTTTGTACCGCCTTATCTTACTTATCAGCATGATGCAAAAGAAAAAGGCATTATCAAGATGATGGAATACTTAAAGGCTGATATTAAGGATGTTGTAGTTTTTGGGGATGGTGAGAATGATCTTGTTATGTTCAAGAAGGAATGGACATCTATTGCGATGGGCAATGGTGTAGAAGACTTAAAGAAAAAAGCAGATTTTGTCACAAAAGATTCTACAGATGATGGTATAGAATATGCATGTCGTCATTTTGGATGGATTGATTAAGAAGGAGTAATCCTTCTTTTTTTATATATAACACAAATACATGTATAGATAATTATAAAACAACTAAATAAACTTCTGATATTAATAAGAATACTTGTATACAATCTATGAATAATGTGATAGAATAGATTCAACCTTCAAAAAAGGAGTTGATGATATGGATCAGAATATAAAGGATTGTTTTAAGAAATCATTGGATGAAACAGCTATTCCTGGTGAACTTTATAAGAAGTATTCTGTAAAGAAAGGCTTACGTAATGAAGATGGTACTGGTGTATTAGTTGGTTTGACAAATATATCAGATGTAGTGGGGTACAAGAAGGTTGATGGTGAAAAAGTTGATGACTATGGTACATTGTATTATCGTGGTATCAATGTAAAGGATATTATCGAGAATGGAAAAGGTCGTCGTTTCTTATATGAAGAAGTCTGCTTCTTGATTCTATTTGGTTATTTACCAAATAGAGAGGAATTAGAGCACTTTAAGAAGATGATTAGCGATCGTTACACCTTGCCTGAAAGATACCTAGAATTAAATATTTTGGGTTATCCAGAGAAGAATCTAATGAACAAGCTACAAAGAGAAGTATTGATGCTTTATAGCTATGATGATGATCCAGATAATGTAGGTGTATTAGAAACATTAGATAAGGGAATTGATTTGATTGCGAAGATTCCTGTTATTGTCAGCTATACATATCAATCAAAAGTACATCATTTTGATAAGGGATCTATGATTATTCATCATCAGAATTATGATTATTCTATTGCTGAACAGATTTTATATTTATTAAGAAGAGATGGTACTTTCTCTAATAAGGAAGCAGAAGTACTTAATACTGCACTTATTCTACATGCTGATCATGGTGGAGGTAACAACTCTACATTCACAAATGTTGTTATATCTTCTACTGGTACAGATATCTATTCAGCTATTTCAGGGGCCATTGGTTCATTGAAGGGTCCAAAACATGGTGGGGCCAACTTAGCGGTTAAGAAGCAGATGGAACTTGTTATTAACGAAATTGGTATACAAGCTTCAGAACTTCGTATTAGACAAATAGTCCAGGACATCTTAGATGGGGACTTTAATGACCATACAGGACTTATTTATGGTATTGGACATGCTGTATATACATTAAGTGATCCACGTAGTGAAATCTTAGCTAAACAGTGTGAAGAATTATCATATGAAAAATTCAGACATGATGAATATGAATTTTATAGAAAATTCTCTGCTATTGCGATTGAGGAAATCTATAAGAGAAAAGGTATCCATGTCTGTACAAATGTCGATTTCTATAGTGGTCTAGTTTATGATATGCTAGGTATTCCTGAAGACCTTTATACATTACTCTTTGTAATTGGTAGAACAGTTGGATGGGTTGCTCATAATATTGAATCTAAGCTTTATAGTGGACGAATTGTTAGACCTGCCACTAAATTCGTGGGAGAACTTAAAGACTATAAGAATATTGAAGATAGATAGGGAAAATGCGACGAAAACCGCATTTTTTCTTTTGCTTTCAATAAAAAACACTACACTTTTGAACCAATAAATGTTACTATCTTTATAAGGATGTTGTCCTCTTAAGGAGAAATATATGGTTGTTTCCTATTTATTGACAATATGTGGTTCTTTAATCATAATTATTGGAGCTGCTGTATTTATTATTGGAAAACACAGCAAGTGAACTACTCCGGCTTAATTTTAAAATTAAGTCGGAGTTTTTAGTTTCTTAGTATTTAAGTTTTTACCTAATACTAGTTGATCCCTATTGTTATTGCGTGTCTACTTCGCCTCTATCGTATAGGATACTTGTATCCACAACCATTTATATCTGCATTTAGTACATTCTCATCAGCAATTCTATACTGTCCACGATTTATTCTCTTTCTACTGAAATGGTCTTATCCCAAAAGCTGGCCTTTGAGGTGTACGATTCTTCCTATGTTGCAAGTATGATGCCATTTGATTTACAGAGATATTCAAGCTTATCTTGAAGTATCTTATAGGGGATATCATATTACTTTTACCTATATTGGAATACTTCTGAAATGTTTCGTTATAGCCCACGATAAGTGTTCCTATATCATTATCAAGACAGTAATTAATCACAATGTGTGCTGTAGTCTTTGATTCTATTGTTGTGCTTACGCACTATTTTTTTGGTCATCTTATTGTCATAGTTCTGTTTTTCCTTGATGGACTCTAATCGTGCATTCTCCTGTCAATTTTATATATCTTATACTCTCTTTCATTCTAGACTACTTAATTATAAGCACAAAAAAAAGCGCCGAAGCGCTTTTTGATTATTTTACTTTATGAATCCAGTTGAACTTATCTGGAAGTTTACCCCATTGGATACCTGTTAAAGTATCATATAATTTCTGAGTTAATTCACCAGTCTTGAAGTCATTGATAAGAACTTCTTCACCCTTATAACATAATTCACCAACTGGAGAAATAACTGCTGCAGTACCTGTACCCCAAGCTTCTTTTAAAGCACCAGTACGTCCTGCTTCCATTAATTCATCAACACTTAGATGACGTTCTTCTACTTTATAGCCCCAGTCACGAAGAATTGTAAGCATAGAATCTCTTGTAACACCTGGAAGTACTGAACCTTCAAGAGGTGCAGTCACTACTGTATCGTTGATTAAGAACATGATGTTCATAGAACCAACTTCTTCAACATACTTTCTTTCCTGACCATCTAGCCATAATACCTGAGTATAACCATGTTCTTCAGCTTTTACCTGAGCAGCAAGTGAACCGGCATAGTTACCACCACATTTAGTGAAACCAGTACCACCCTTAACAGCTCTTACAAATTCATCTTCAATCCAAATCTTAACTGGTGCAACACCTTCAGGATAATAGTTTCCAACTGGTGTTAAGATAATAACGAATTTATATTTATTTGCTGGATGAACACCAACACCTGGTTCAGTCGCAAACATGAATGGACGAATATATAAAGAAGTTTCAGGTGCAGTAGGAATCCAATCCTGTTCATACTTAACAAGAGTTTCTACAGCTTCTACGAAGTCTTCTTCTGGTAATTCAGCCATACATAAACGTTTGTTTGAGTTTCTCATACGTTTCGCATTCATTTCTGGACGGAATAACTGAACATTTCCTTCTGGATCACGATAAGCCTTTAAGCCTTCAAAAGTTTCCTGTGCATAGTGAAGGACCATTGTAGCTGGATCCATCTGAATTGGAGCATATGGTACAATACGTGCATCATGCCATCCTTTTTCAGAATCCCAATCATATACAAACATATGATCTGTAAAATATTTACCGAAGCCAAGATTTGACTGATCTGGCTTTTCTTTAAGAGTCTTTGCTCTTTCTACTTTGATTTCCATTATTAAAATCCCCCTTTAGAATTGTTCTCATTATAGTACTATCATTTGCTAGATGCAATACAAAATGAGGAAATAATACAAAACAATTTATATTATTTATGGAAAACGGAAAAATAACACTAAATCACTTTAACTTGCAAACTCTTTTCTAATACTGTAAGAGCTGCTTTTTCTAGGTTTTCATCAAAAGAAGCACATCCTTTTGTATCTACTTCAATTAAAGCCTCAGGAAGAGCACTCTTAATCATAATACAATTAGAAATGACACAAATATCAGTCACTACTCCTACTACTCTTACTTCTTCGTAAGCTGTATCCTTTAATAAGTTCGCAAGCATTAAAGATGGGAAAGTATTCTTTTCAATCACTGTATGATTTCTACTTAAAGACTGCAATTCTCCATAAAGTTCATGTCCTTTTGTCTGTGAGATACAATGAGGTACAGGTAAATTCTTACCTTCCTGTGTCTCTAGATAGTTATTAAAGTGTGTATCTTTAGTAAACCAGACATCTTCACCTTCTTCTTCATATTTCTTTACTAATGAAATGATATAAGGGGCAATCTTGGTTGCTTTTTCAAATCCAAGTGCACCATCCACAAAATCATTCTGATAATCTACAACAACTAGTAGTTTCTTGCTCATGGTTAAACCTCCTTTTTTAATTATTATAACGCACTTTGATATGTTATAATAGAGCACAGAGAGGTGTTTTTATGGATAAGAATTTATTGGGTATGTATGATTTAAAAATTGAAAGATTAAAGAAAGCATTAGAAAGAAATAACATGACTTGTAATGTATTTAATACAGAAGAAGAACTGCATGATTATTTTAAGACAATTTTCAAGGACCAAAAGGTAGTGGCAGTAGGTGGTTCTATGTCACTTGATGAAATGCATGTATTAGATTTAGTACGTGCAAGTGATGTGAAGTTCCTTGATCGTTATGCTAAAGGATTAACTAAAGAAGAAATCAACGCAATACATCATGAAGCATTTAATGCGGATATTTATTTAACGAGTACCAATGCAATGACAACAGATGGCTGTTTATATAATATTGATGGCAATGGTAATAGAGTGGCTGCAATGATCTATGGGCCTAAGGATGTTTATGTAGTTGCAGGTGTCAATAAGATCTTTGAATCAGAAGAAGAAGCTATTGACCATATTAAAAACGTGTCAGCACCGGCAAATGCGATTAGATTACACCGTCAAACAGGATGTGCTGTTGCTGGTAAGTGTGTCAATTGCATGTCAGATCAAAGAATTTGTGCATCTTATGTCAAACTTGCACACCAGGGAAACAAGGATAGAATCCATGTAATTATTATGAGACAGGAGTTAGGTTATTAATATGAAGGCAGGAATACTATGTCCTATCTCTGCACTACCATCATCTTATGGTGTAGGAGATTTTGGAAAGAACGCATATACATTTGTAGATCAGCTAAAGAAATCAGATGTAAAGATCTGGCAGATCTTACCACTTAATCCTTTAGCATATGGGAATTCACCTTATCAGCCATATTCATCTTATGCGGGTGATGAACTTTATATTGATTTAGAAGATTTAGTTAATGATGGTTTACTTGAAAAAGGTGAATTAAAAACATTTAATAAACAGGCTGAAACAGTGGAATATGAAGCTGTACGTGCACATAAAGAAGACTTATTAAGACTCGCTTATAAAAGATTTGAATTTAATGATGATTTTAAGCAGTTTGTGGAAAACAATAAATGGGTTGAGGGTTATGCATTATTTCGTACTTTTAAATTAACAAATGAGGGAAAGCCATGGACAGAGTGGCATGAGGAATATAAGGAGTTCCCTAAACATCAATCTTTTGAACTATTACCTTTTGAGAAAGAAATCAATTATCAGGAGTTCTTACAGTATTATTTCTTCAAACAATGGTATGCATTAAAGAAATATGCGAATGATCAGGGTATTATGATTATAGGGGATATGCCTATCTATGTAGGATTAGATAGTGCTGATTGCTGGTTAGATCAGGAAGACTTCTTATTAGAGGAAGATGGCACACCTTCATTTGTAGCAGGTGTACCACCTGATTATTTTAGTGAATTTGGACAGAGATGGGGTAACCCTATTTATGACTGGGATCATCTAGAAAAGACAAATTTCAAGTTTTGGATTGATAGAATTCATAGTGCGAATAAGCTTTATGATGAAGTACGTATTGATCATTTCCGTGGATTTGATACTTATTGGAAGATTCCAGCATCAGAACCTACTGCAGTAGTAGGGGAATGGGTCGAAGCACCAGGCTATGCACTATTTGACAAATTATTTGAAGAATATCCAGATACACATATTCTTGCAGAAGATTTAGGCTTATTAAGAGATGAAGTGTATGAACTAAGAGATCATTATAATTTCAAGGGAATGTATATCTTCCAGTTCCATTACAAAGATGAATTTGATTTTGATAAGGTTGTTGTTTATAGCGGTACACATGATAATGATACATTAATGGGATGGTATGATAATCTTGATAAAGATAGCTTAAAGGATGTAGAACTCTTATTAGATGGTTATAAGGAACGTAAATTACATCGTCAGATGATTCATTATTGTATGGATTTACCTGCTGAATCTGTCATTATTCCAGTATGGGATCTTTTAGGAGAACCAGAAACATCACGCTTTAATACTCCAGGTACTATTGGATCTCCTAACTGGGAATGGAAGATGTCACGCTTTACAGAATTCAATAAAGAAATGAAATTCATGAAGAAAATCATTCATGATACGAATCGAGATGAAACTCTATGAAAAGAGCCATTGTATTAAGTGGTGGAGGATCTAAAGGAGCCTATGAAGCAGGTTTCTTACTTGCTGCAAAAGAATTAAACCAACATTTTGATATTGTGACAGGAACTTCTATTGGTGCGCTCAATGGTGCATTAGTTGCTATGGGAGACTATGAAGGATTAGAGTATACATGGAATATATTAGATATGGATCATGTCTTTAATAATGCACCTGATTTGACTGATTTAAAAGATGACTTTATGACAACTTCTTTATTTAATAAGGAAGAGGGAAGTAACTTGTCAGAACTTAAAGAATCCATTGCGCAGCAGACATCTCTTGCACAATCTTTTTTGAAATACTATTTCAAAAACAAAGGGGCTGATAATACCCCTTTTGTAGAACACTGCCGTGGACTTATGGATGAAGAACGCTTATTATCTTCACCTATTGATTTTGGTATATGTACAGTGCAGTTTCCAAGCATGAAAGCATGTTATAAGACTAAATCAGAAATGGAAAGAGGTCATATGCTTGACTATTTACTTGCAAGTAGTGCCTGTTTTCCAGTCTTTCCAATGACAGAAATAAATGGTAATAAGTATATTGATGGGGGATTTAGTGATAACCTTCCTATTGATCTTGCTTTAGATATGGGAGCTGATGAAATAGTCGTAGTGGATATGCATCTTATTCCAGTTCATCCACAATATATCAATCGTCCTTCTATTCTTTATTCATGTCCACCAGTTGATTTAGGTGGTTTTATGGACTTTAATAAGGATGCACTAGAAAGAAATAAGCGTTTGGGCTACTTAATGGCTTATAAGTTATTTGGAAATTATGAAGGCAATCAGTATACTTTTCTTCCTTCAAATCAGACAGTATTTCATGATTACTATAAACAATTATTGATGATGGAAAAAGAAATGAGAGGATTCTTTAATAGTAATTCTTCAGAACTGACATCTTTATTATTAGAAGCCAATCATCAAATGATCTTAAATCTCAAAGATTATACATATATTACTTTAGATTTTATTGGAGAATTAATGGGTTTTGATGATTTAAAGGTTTATGCGTTTGAAGAATACAAAAATATGATTCGTAATGCATTTGAGAAATATATGGAGAAGGATTATTTCCCTCAGGAACTAAGTCTGACAAAGGTGAATCTATCTTTCTTACAAAATCATCTCAATAGAGAATCGATTGTGGGATTCTTTCTACACCAAATGAAATACAAGGAAGCAATGGATATGAAGTCGTATTATACGTTCTGTAGAAAGGAATTAATGATGGCTTCATTGATTTATATATTAATGGGAGGTGGATCAAATGAACATCATTAAAAGGAAATGCCAGAAAGAAGATATAAAAGAAGTTGTTTCTCTTTTTAATGAAGTGATTGAAACAGGACTTTATCTTGAAGAAGACACACCTGTTCTTGATGATTTTATTGAATCAGCATCATATTGTGGTGTGATGCTTGATGATCATCTATTAGTAGGTGCGTATTTGATTAAATCTTTGGGAACCGGACATTGTAAGCATATTGCAACTTGTTCTTATGCAATTAAAGCTGACTATAAGAAAGAACTAGATAGTCTGATTAAGGACTCTTTAGAACAAGCATTTAAAGCTGGATATGCAATTATGCAATTAAATACAGTCACTAAAACATTAAAGACAGTTTTAGATGCAGTAGGCTTTAAGAGTTTAGGAATGATTCGTGATGGCTTTAAAACGTCTAAAGGTGATTATGAGAACACTTATGTTTTATATCGTACTCTAGATGAATCTATTTTAGAATGTAAGGAAAAACAGGACCCTATGTCTATTGAAATCAGTCATATTTCTAAGAAGATTCAAAACAGAGGAATTTATTGGATTGTATCAGAAGTCAAACATTGTCGTATACAAACAAAAAGAGAATACTCTACCTTCGATTATCGTGATCTTCATTATCAATCAGAAGAAGATATTAAAAAATTTGTAGAAAATATTTTCCATAAGTATTATATTGAAAATGAAAAAAATCATGATACTGTGCATGTTTTATCCGTTCATACATCTAAGGATGATGCAGTGGCTGAATGGATCAAGAGAGATGATCTAGAATTACAGAAGCAGATGACAAGCATGCATGGTTTTTCAAAGGGAGTTAAATAATGACGGAACTGAATTATAAAAGAATTGGAATTTATCTTCTTGGATTATTAATTTTAGGCTGTGGTATTGATCTCAATACAAAGACACAATTAGGTGTGTCACCCATCATCTCTGTAGCCTATAATATCGCCTATCTCACTCATATTCCTATTGGTGTAATGACTTTTATCTATTATGTTTTACTTGTCATTATTCAATGGATTTTACTAGGTAAGAAGTTTGATTATTTTCAATTCTTACAGATTCCAGCCAGTCTTGTCACAAGCTTTATTTATTCAATTATTTGATGGAGTTATTCCCGTCGCTTCTCGCTTTCCAGCTCGTATAGTTATGCTTATTCTTGCAATTGCAATTACGGGTATTGGTGCATCACTCACTGTAGGTATGAAAATAGTACCTAATCCTGCAGATGGCTTAGCAAGTGTTATTGGAGAAAAGTGTCATAAGGGATTTGGGTTTGGTAAGAATCTCTTTGATGGGATTTCCATTGTAATATCTCTTATTATTGGCTTTGTCTTTACAGGTGGTATTTTGGGTATTGGTCTAGGAACCGTGATTTCTATGATTTTTACAGGTCGCGTTATTGCTTTGCTTGAAACAAGTATTTCTAAACTCTACTCTTCTGTCACAGAAATAGAATTTGTTGAATAAAGAAGACTTTATAGGCAAATATGCTCATCTATGCATATCTGCCTTTTTTTGTACTGAGCAGGGCACTAATTCAGTCGCAGATAGTCCGATCACAGGTAATTATCGCCAAGCGCAGTGAACTACAAGCCGATACCATAAAGGTTGAAGTGAAGGAAATACGTATCATACCTTAGGTAGATGTAAATGGCGCATTAAATATCATGCGTAAAAGTAGCGTTGTGGATGTAAATATTCTATACAGTAGAGGCGAAGTAGACACGCAATAAGAATAAGGATTGCCTAGCAATAGGTGGTCAATCT
The DNA here is from genome assembly GCF_003435615.1 of Catenibacterium sp. AM22-6LB. NCBI lineage: Bacteria > Bacillati > Bacillota > Erysipelotrichia > Erysipelotrichales > Coprobacillaceae > Catenibacterium > Catenibacterium sp. AM22-6LB. The sequence goes on along the minus strand of NZ_QTUM01000009.1, from coordinate 34,244 downwards.
TCTTAAACGGATGCGTAAGCATCCTAGAAGCCTTGACTTCAAATACGGAGTATTAAGTCGAGGTAGTTCACTATTAATCCTAAATTTTGGGTAAAAGAATAGGGGGTAGACCTGGCTTGGTCAATCCCCTTAATTACTATCAAAGTTAGTTTGAAATTATCACGTAAATGTAGCGCCGTATACGAGACTTGTTACATACGGTGGAATGGGAGACGCAGTAATATTGATTAATCTTAGAATTGATACTATTTCTCGTCTACTCTATTATGATTAATTATCTAAGTCTTCACCGTTAGTTGCAATGACTTTTTTATACCAATCAAAAGATTTTTTCTTTATGCGTTTAAAAGTACCGTGACCATCATTATCTCTATCAACATAAATGAAGCCATATCTCTTTTCCATTTCACCCGTTCCGTTAGAAATAAGATCTATACATCCCCAAGTTGTATATCCCATTAAATCAACACCATCTTCATTCACTGCATCTTTCATTGCTTGAATATGTTTATTTAAGTATTCAATACGATAGTCATCTTGAATAGAACCATCTTCTTCAATCTTGTCTTTGGCCCCTAAACCATTTTCAACAATAAACAATGGCTTTTGATAACGATCATAAATTTCGTTCATAGTAATTCTTAATCCCAAGGGATCAATTTGCCATCCCCAATCACTTGTATCTAAATATGGATTAACAACTGAAGCAAAAATATTGCTTTCTGTTTGTTTTCCCTTATCAGGATTAGCACTAGAAACACGAGATGAGTAATATGAGAAGCTAATAAAATCTACTGTATTTTCCTTTAAAATATTTACATCATTCTCTGCAAATGGTATTTCTGCATTTCTTTTTTCAATCCATTTTAAGGCATAGTTTGGGTAATAGCCTCGTGACTGCACATCAATAAACATATAACTTTCTCTATCATCACAAATTGATTTCCAATAATCTTCAGGATTACATGTTTCAGGATAATAAGAACCCGCAGCAAGCATACAACCTATCATATTTTCAGGATTTATCTCATGAGCTAATTTTGTAACTAGAGCACTTGCAACTAATTCATGATGTGCGCAGGTAATCATGGCTTGGGTTTTATTTTCACCTTCTTTAAATCTTAACCCTGCTGCTACAAATGGGAAATGAAGAATCATATTGATTTCATTAAAAGTGAGCCAGTATTTAACTAAACCATTATATCTTTCAAACAATACTTTGGCTAATTTAACAAAACAATCAATCATTTCTCTATTACGCCAGCCACCAAATTTATGAATTAAATGCATTGGGCAATCAAAATGATTAATTGTGACTAATGGTTCAATCCCATATTTTTTACATTCTTTAAAAATATTTTCATAAAATAATAATCCTTTTTCGTTAGGTTCCAACTCATCACCAAGAGGGAAAATTCTTGTCCAGGCGATAGATAACCTAAAAGTTTTAAAACCCATTTCTCCCATTAAAGCAATATCTTCCTTATAGTGATGGTAAAAATCAACGGCTTGATGACTTGGAAAATAATGATCATCGATTCGATCTATCCACTTTTCTCCAGTCCCAATTGCATAACGATCTGATCCATGGGGCATTAAATCTACATTGGCTAAACCACGATCATCTTCAAATATGCCACCTTCAACCTGATTCGCAGCAGTGGCACCTCCCCACAAGAATCCTTCTTTAAATCCCATATTTAGTTCCTCCTCTATTTATTTTGCCACAAACAATTATAACTATCTCCATATTGTTTGGCTTCCTGTCTATAGAATAGAGGATGAGATTGAAGAAAGCAAAAAAGTTTCCATTTTGGAAACTAGTTTTGTAATTCTAGTAATAGAATATCTATCATGTACTTAATGATATATTCACTGTATTTTTCATCGAGCAGGGGAACGATTATTTGTTTTTGACATAATGTAATACTTTCATTACATGTAATTAGCCATTGATCAACATGAGATTCTTTTATACGTTTAATGACACGCTTATTATAATGGAAAGAATGTCCATTTGTACTTAGTACAATTAAGATATCATTATCTAGAAAATGATAATCCTTGGTAAAATCAGCATCACATATAATTGTCTGAATATCATATATCTGAAGTTCTCTTTGGATATTATAACAAACAGATCTGACATCACCGTGTGCATATAAATATACTTTATTTGCTTGCTTGATATCTTGTATAAGTTTTTGAATTAACTTCAAATTAATATGATTGATCATATATTGGATATTTTGAATAAAATCTTTAGTAAAATACATCACATTTGTTTCAAAACTTTGATGTGGGTTTAAGAATTTTTTTCTTTTTGAGATTAAATCTAAATATTGAATACACGCAATTTTAAATTTTTCATAGTTTTCATAATCTAATTTTCTTATGCATTTTGATACTTGGCCTTTTGAAATTAAAGATTCTTTTGAAATGTCATCAATACTTAGATTTGGAATTCTATGGATATTCTTTTTAATATAGAAGCATAATTCAAGCAAAGTTGTACTTGAAGAATGACTATTTAAATAATCGTTTACTTTATCTATAATCATTGTATCAACTCCATTCATACATAGTTTATCACAAATGATCTTGAGTGACTATAAGCAGGGGACAGTGAAGCATTATCAGTATAAAAAAGATTTTGGTGAATAAAAAAACACTTTAAAGGCAACGGTTACAGTATTATAATGATTACTAGGTTAATTAGGAGGATAATTGATATGGTAAATATTATGTTATGTTGTGCTGCAGGTATGTCTACAAGCTTACTTGTTGAAAAAATGAAGAAAGAAGCAGAGAAACAAGGTATTGAAGCAAATATCTGGGCAGTCGGTGCGAATGAAGCAAAAGCAAACGGCGCTAAAGCAGATGTTGTATTACTTGGCCCACAGGTAAGATATCTCGAAGCAACTGTTAAGAAGGAAGTAGCACCAACTCCTGCACAGTTAATTGATATGCGTTCATATGGTCGTATGGATGGCGCTGCAGTATTAAAGCAGGCTATGGACTTAATTGAAGCAAATAAGTAATGAAATCCGCATTTGCGGATTTTTTTGTTTTATAATGGTAATAGAGGTGAGCATGATGGAAACAATATCTATTACCAATAGAGGGTCTATACGTAAGTTTGTGGATGATGTATTTATTGATACAATAGAAAATATCTATGCTTTATGTGATTTGAAAATATCTTATTATGGTGTAAGTATCGCATATAAGAATACTGGTCAGTTGAAGAAATATAAGAGAGGAAAAATATTACATAACTATCTATCAAATAATGAACTAGAAAGAATCAATTCCTTTTCAGTACCAGATGATTTTGTGACAGTAGCATTTGATTATCTCCTCTCTATTTCGATTAACTATAAGAATAACTATATAATAGCTACATTTGATGAAAATATAATCAATCATGAATATATTGAGGAAATCAAAATAATATTAGATACATTCATGGAAAAGCCATATATTCAGGAAATATATACAATGGATAAAGAAGAAACGCCATTATTATATGCCAAGGGAATTAAAAAAGATTTCAAAACATTAAAAATACTTTCAAGTGAAGTAGTGAAGGAGGAAAAAGCATGAATCTTCTTGTATTAGGAAATGGCTTTGATTTACTACATGGGTTGCCAACAACTTATAAAGATTTTATTAATTTTACTACGTTATTTCGCATGTCATTAGAAAAGAATGATATATATCGTCGAGATTATGATTCGCGTATGATAGATTTTATTCTTCATCTTTCTCTTGAATTATCCAATGAACTAGAATCTCTTATTAAAGATAATCTTTGGCTTATTCATCTAGAAAAAGAAACAATAGGAGAGGGCTGGAAGGATTTTGAAAAAGAGATGTCTGAAGTCATTCAAAAGCTTGATGCAATCAGAGTTGAATGTGATATGCAGTTTAAATCAGGGCAGAAGGTCGCAAGAGTCAATGAGTATTTAGGCACATCTCTTCTTGATTTCTGGGGAGATCGTTGTTCTTTTTCCTCTATGGAGCCTATAAAAGAACTAAGAGATATCCTCGCTCACGATCTCTTACGTCTAACTAGGTGTCTAGAAATATATCTAGATGCATTTGTGAATCATCTAGACACTCCAAAATATGTAGAAAAACTACAAGTATTGAATATAGATAAAGTATTAAGCTTCAATTATACGAATACATATGAACGTCTCTATGGTAATTCAGAAGTAGAATACGATTATATTCATGGTAAAGCAAATCTTGAACATGATATAGAAACATGTGATCTTGTCTTAGGAATAGATGAATATTTGACAGGAGAACGTAAAGATCAGGATAACGAATACATTGAATTCAAGAAATTCTACCAGCGTATATTTAAAAGGACAGGATGTCGTTATCTCACATGGCTTAAACAATCCCAGGAAGAACGCCTCAATATCTATATCTTTGGCCATTCTCTAGATGTCACTGATAAAGATATATTGAGACAACTTATTCTTGCTCGTCATGCCCATACAACCATATTCTATATTCATAAATCAGACTTAAAGAATCAGATTAAGAATCTTGTCAAGGTCATAGGGGAGGATGAATTGATTGAACGTGCCTATGGCTCTCATATCACAATACATTTCAAGAAGGTATAGAAAAAAGACTCCAATTAGGAGTCTTATTTAATATCGCTGAATAAATCAGTTGAATATACGTTGTTGTCAATTAATTCTTTAAAAGAAGCTTTTACAACAGGTGCATCTTCTTTATAAGTCACACCGAACCATGAATCTTGTACTTCTAATACCTTAACACTTAATTTGTTTTCTCTTAGAAGTTCACCAATATAGATAGGTAATAAATATTCATCCTTTAGTGGATCCTTGATGTTTTCAAAGAATTCTACAAAACCTTCTTTTAAAGTATTTACGAATTCAGGAGTTAATCCCCAGAAGTTCATAGATACATTTACGTTAGGATCAATTTCTCTGTCTCCTACACGTGCTCCAGTAGAAGTCTTTTCAATATTCTTAGTTTCTTCTACATCAGTTAAGTATCCTTCATCATTGACTGCACAGATACCTCTCGTTACACCACCATTATCACTTAAAGTATTCTTTAAGATAAATCCTGCCATCGCAAGATGATCTGGCTTTTCAGGTGTATAGTCTAATAAAAAATCATGAATCTGTACAAATGCTTCCTTACCATAATAGTCATCTGCATTAATAACTGCGAATGGTTCATTAATTAAACCATCACATGCAAGTACTGCCTGTCCAGTACCCCAAGGCTTAGTACGTCCTTCGGGACATTCAATACCTTCTGGTAATGCCTTTAAATCCTGGAATGCATATGCAATTTCTACATCATACTTCTTAGCAACTTCTTCAATACGATTCCCAATAACTTCTCTGAAGTCTTCTTCAATATCCTTACGGATAATAAAGATAATTTTGTTGAAACCTGCTTTGATTGCATCATGGATTGAATAATCCATAATAATTTCACCATTAGGTCCAACTGGTTCTAACTGCTTGATTCCTCCACCAAAACGTGAACCAATACCAGCAGCCATAATAACTAAACTTGTTTTCATTAGATACCTCCACTTTTACCCTTTGTAAAAGCATTCAATCATTTTTTACCAACGCCATAATACACTATTTATATTCGAAAATCAAACTATTACAGTTAATCTACTCAATTTTATTAAGAAATTCTTAAGAAATTAGTATTTTACTAAGCAATACTAAGGAAAAGAAAAAAGCCTCACGAATGAGGCTTCAGGTTATTAGTCTAAATCTTCACCGTTTGATTTAAACGCTTTCGCAATCCAATAGAATGATTTCTTAGGTACTCTTCTTAAGTCTAATAGTTCTTCATCAGTTCTATTAACATATACAAAACCATATCTCTTTGCAATCTGGCAGCTAGAAGAAGGGATGTCAATAGGACCCCAAGTGATATAACCTAAGCAGTCAACACCATCTTCTAGAATCGCATTCTTCATTTCCTGGATATGATTACGATGATATTCAATTCTATAATCATCATCTACAGTATCATTTTCATTTAATGATTCTCTAGCACCCATACCATTTTCTAATACGAAGCAAGGAAGATCATATCTTTCACTTAAAGTATTCATAACCCATCTAAATCCAATGGCATCCTTTTCCCAGCCCCATTCAGTCGCTTCTAGGTGAGGGTTCTTTACTACATGCTTTTCTACAATATCATTGAAAGGTGTAGTCATATCAAATTCACCTTCAGTAAGTGTATTAGAACGATAGTAAGAGAAGCATAAATAATCACATGTATACTTTAATAACTCTTCATCGCCTTCTTCAAATACAGGGAACCAACCTCTGTTCTTTAAATATGCTGTATAGTATCTTGGGTATTTACCATTAGCCTGTACATAGCATACCCAGTCATTGACTAAATCATAAGCCTTCTGACAGAATAAGTTATTCTTTGGTGTATCAGTTGCAGGATAGAAGTTAGTGATAGTAGTCATACCACCAAACTTAGCATCTGGTACTAATTCTCTTAAAGCCTTAACAGCTTTACAATGTGCAATCATAACATTATGTGCTACCTGATAAAGATGTTCAGCCTTAGACTTTCCTTCAGGTATAATTTCTGCATTTGAATAGATTAAGTTACATGAATGTAGGTTCTGTTCGTTAAATGACATCCAGTGTTTAACTCTATCACCAAAACGTTCCATACAAACTCTTGCATAACGTTCAAATAAATCAACAACCTTACGTGATGCAAAACCGTTATATTCCTTTACTAAATGATAAGGCATATCGAAATGAACTAATGTAATCATTGGTGTAATACCATTCGCAATCAATTCATCAATTAAATTATTATAGAACTGTACACCTTCTTCATTGACTTCATCATCACCGTTAGGAATAATACGGCTCCAGCAAATAGAGAAACGGTAGAAGTTGAATCCCATTTCTTTCATTAACTGAATGTCCTCTTTATAACGATGATATTCATCAATTGCTACCTTCCAGTCAGCATGTCCTTCTGGTGTAGGTCTTACATCATAAATTGATAAACCTTTTCCGCCTTCATCCCAGGCACCTTCAGTCTGGAATGATGATACTGAACCACCCCAGAAAAAATCTTTTGGTAATTTCTTTTCCATTTATTCGTCCTCCTTAATGGTACAAAAATATTTTCACATAACTATTTAGAGAAGTAAATATGTACGGATAGAGTTTTAATTTTGTTTCAAAAAAGAGTGTTAAAAATCAAGTTTATTGAAAATACGTTTCATGATATAATTGAATCAGGTGATAAACAATGAGTATAATGACACAATTAGAATTCGCATTAGATTTCACACATGCTGAAGTGGAAATTGCCCATTACATATTAAATCATGGTGAAGATGTATTGAATCTATCTATTAAGGAACTTGCAAAAAGAACATATACATCTCCTGCCACAATAGTGAGACTATGCCGTAAACTAGGTCTAGAAGGCTACAATGACTTTAAAATAAAGTATTCAGCAGAACTACAATATACACTTACTAAAACTAAAAGAATCGATGTTAACTTTCCTTTTGGTCCCGAAGACAACTATCCTCAGATTGCTTATAAGTTAGGTACAATGAGTAGGGAAGTGATAGAAGATACAATTAAATTAATAGATTTTGATGATTTACGACATGCAATAGAACTTATGAATCAATATGATTCTATAGATATATATGGAAATGGTAACTCCATGTTAGAAGCATTAAGCTTCCAGCATAAGATGACACGTATTGGACGTAACGTAAATATTCGTACACTAGAAGGAGAACAGATTTTTTTAGCTTATAACTCTTCTTCATCACATCTTGCAATGATTCTCTCTTATTCAGGAGAAACAGCTGAAATCATCCGTATTGCCCAGACATTAAAAGAGAAGGGGACAAAGATGATTGTAATCACTTCTCTAGGAGATAATCAGCTATCACATTATGGTAATGTGATATTAAGGGTTGGTTCAAGAGAGAAAATCTTTACTAAAATAGCACCTTTTGCTTCAAATCTTTCTATGGACTATATTTTAAATCTTATTTTCTCATGTATATTCCAACGTGATTATAATAGAAACTTAGAGAAAAAAGTCAGTTATGATAAAACAAAGGATGCAAGACATCCGGCTCGTTCTCCAGTAAATGACATCTAGTGTAGGAAAATGTAATGCTTTTCATTTCCAAAAAATGAGTATATAATGGTTTTGCTGTGTAGGATATGCCCTGTGGCTACCTTTTTAGGAGCTAACTTAATATTCTGCTGGCAAAATTCTATTTACGTCATATTGCGTATGCAAATGACAGTGGAGGAAACAAATGAATAACAAAAAAACAAAGAATCTTACTTTACTTGCATTATTTATTGCGATTGAAGCAGTTATGGTCATGGTACCATTTTTAGGATTTATCCCTATTGGACCTTTAAGAGCAACATTGCTTCATGTTCCAGTTATTATTGCGGCTATTGTATTAGGTACTAAGCAGGGATGTCTTATTGGTCTTGTATTTGGTTTATCTTCATTATTAATGAACACAATGCAACCAACTGTTACATCTTTCGTCTTCTCACCATTTATTAGTGGATCAGTACTCAGTGCAGTTATTGCGATTGTCCCAAGAGTAATGATTGGGTTTGTATCAGGTTCTATTTATCAATTACTTAAGGATAAACAGCAGACTATTGCGACTGCAGTGGCTGCATTCTTAGGTGCTTTAACTAATACTGTACTTGTATTAGGTGGTATCTGGGCATTATTTGGTACATCTTATGCAAAAGCGATTGGACAGGATGCAAGTAAACTTGGAAGTTACTTCTTAGCTGTATCAAGCACACAGAGCCTACTTGAAGCTTTTGTAGGTGTAGTGATTGTGGTGATTGTCACAAAACCTCTCTTCGCTTTAATGAAGCGTGGATAATTTATAAATGAAAAGAGGGTATTAATAGATGAAAAAATTGATTATAGGGATTACTGGTTCTATTGCGGCATTTAAGACTGTACAGTTCATTAGTGATCTAGTGAAAGAAAAATATGAAATTGAAGTCATGCTCACTCCAAGTGCAGCTAAGTTTGTCACACCAACTTCTATTTCTGCTCTCACAAAGAAGAAAACATATATTGATGTCTTTGATGATGATCCTGGATGTATTACACATGTAGACATTGTCAAGGATGCTGATCTATTTATGATTGTACCAGCAAGTGCAACTACAATTGCGAAATGTGCAAATGGTATTGCGGACAATATGTTAACAGCTGCTTTTCTAGCAGCCACATGTCCTAAACTCATTGCACCTGCAATGAATGTACATATGTATGAAAATAAAGCCACTCAGCGTAATATCCAGACTCTAAAGGATGATGGTGTCTTATTTGTAGAACCAGCTGTAGGACTTCTTGCCTGCGGTGATACAGGTAAAGGTAAACTTGCAGACTATGATCACCTTCATTTAATGATGGAATATGCACTTAGCGATCATCCATTACAAGGTAAAAAGGTATTAGTCACTGCAGGACCAACTCAAGAATCTTTAGATCCTGTACGTTTTCTTACAAACCATTCATCAGGTAAAATGGGATACTCAATTGCCCGTGCAGCATTTATACTTGGCGCCAAGGTACGATTAATTCATGGACCTACATCATTAAAGCCAGTGCCTTATATCATCAATCAATCTATTACAAGTGCCCAGGATTTATTTGAATGTGTAAAAAGACATCATACACATTATGACTATATTATTATGTCAGCTGCAGTAGCTGACTATACACCTGTAGAAACATCTACAGAAAAGATTAAGAAAAATGACAATGAACTTATTCTTAAACTAAAAAAGAATCCAGATATCCTTGATTATATAGGGCATCATCAAGTTGAACATCAAGTGATATGTGGATTTGCGATGGAAACACAAGATTTAATTGAAAATGCATCAAAGAAATTAAATAAAAAACAATGTGATCTGATTATTGCGAACCATCTTAAAACAGAAGGTGCAGGATTTCAGGGTGATACAAATGTTGTTACTATTATTACTCAGGATTCTATGAAGGATATCGATAAGATGTCGAAATCAGATCTAAGCTATATTCTTTTAAAAGAATGTATGAAAATAGGAGCTAAGAAATAAGAATGCTATTGGTTATAGATATCGGTAATACAAATATTACTATTGGTGTTTACAAAGAAAATCATTTAGTAGGTCGTTTTCGTATGACAACACGTATGGAACGTACATCAGATGAATATGGCTTAATGCTTCATTCATACCTTCAAGCATCTCACTTGAATGTTGAAGATGTGAAAGATGTTATTATTAGTTCTGTTGTACCAAAGATTAACTATTCTTTCTCAAGTTCCATTATTAAATACTTTCATATTAGACCACTATTTGTTGGCCCAGGTGTGAAAACAGGCATCAATATTCAAATTGATCATACATCTACTCTTGGTTCAGACCGTTTGGTAGATGCAGCAGGGGCTTATTATACTTATGGTGGTCCATGCTTAGTTATTGATTTTGGTACAGCGACTACCTATGATGTTATTACAGAGAAAGGTGTTTTCATTGGTGGTGTAATTGCACCAGGCATTGGTATAGAAGCCGGTGTTCTTTCTTCTATGGCAGCTCAGCTTCCAGAAATTGAATTAGTCAAACCGCAGCATATTATTGCGAAAAACACAGTTACTGCAATGCAGGCTGGGGTTGTTTATGGTTATATTGGTAAGACTGAATATATTATCAAGAAGATTAAAGAAGAATATGGACAGAATCTAAAAGTAGTATCTACTGGTGGTTTAGGCAAGCTTATTGCGAAAGAAACTGAATTAATTGATATTTATGATCAGGAACTTACGTTTAAAGGTCTAAAGATTATATATGATAAGAACAAGAAGGATCGTCACTGATCCTTCATTTTTTTTACAAATCTTATTGACACATATATTATTATTTGGTATTATAAATAAGCACTCCTCGAGTGTTAGTGAGGCCGCATTCGTATAATGGCTATTATATCTGCTTGCCATGCAGAGGACGCCGGTTCAACTCCGGCATGTGGCTCCAATTTTTAAAACTTCATATGCCGCATTCGTATAATGGCTATTATATCTGCTTGCCATGCAGAGGACGCCGGTTCAACTCCGGCATGTGGCTCCAATTTTTAAAACTTCATATGCCGCATTCGTATAATGGCTATTATATCTGCTTGCCATGCAGAGGACGCCGGTTCGACTCCGGCATGTGGCTCCATTTAAAATTTTATATGCCGCATTCGTATAATGGCTATTATGTCTGCTTGCCATGCAGAGGACGCCGGTTCAACTCCGGCATGTGGCTCCATTGAAATCAACTAGGTTAACGCCTAGTTTTTTTTCATCTTACAATACGATTTCTACAACTTAATAGGATAAGATGTTTAAATATAATCTATTATGTTATTATTTCTTTGACGGAGGAAGACTATGAAGACAAAAATTGAATTGATATCAGAAGAAAAAGTTGAAGAAACAATAATCAGATGTCATAAGATGACAGATGAAATACAAAATATAGTCTCTTATATAGAAAATGAGAAGAAAATCATAGGATATAAAAGGGGAACTGCTTATCCTTTAAATATAAATAGTATTTATTATTTTGAGAATGTTGATTAGAATGCTTTTTGAATACCCATAATCAACAGGTGGCGATTTAAGAGATGAATCCGAAGCAAAAACACTCAGGATATAGACTATCTGTCTATGACTGATAGGAAATGATCTCTGTAGGTATTCCTTGATTTTATCCATGACAGTCTTTCCTATCTTTCTATGGTTAAATCTATACTCCTGTTCATTCAGGAATAAAGGCATCTCTCTTTTGGTTATTCCATGATATATCCCAGTGATATTATTCTTAATATTACCGATTATTATGTTTAACCAGAGTAGTCTATGATTCTTTTATTCATAGCTAATCTTCTCATTCTTTACCTGTATTTCTTCATTTGGTGTATTAAAGCCTTTCTCACCATCAGTATTAAGTAATGCATCATGTGATAATACACAGCACTTTTCTATTATTTTTCTTAAGTGACAGACCAGTATAATCATTGATGAGTCTTAACTTAATAAACCGGGGGATAGTTATTCTCTTTATCTGTAGATAGAATACCCAAAACAGGTTGCTGCTCACTTGCACGACCTGCATTCAAGAACATATGAAGTCTTGGTCTTTCCTACACGTTTGACTAGGTAATACTTATGGCATCCGCAACGATCACATGAGAACCCATCAGGCCATTTCATGGATTTGAAGAATTCAATACAGTTATTGATTTTATTAAAATAGTTCTGAGTGAACTTATATAGAGAAGCTTTCCTTAGCTTTAATACTTTGTTTGACATGTGATTATGCTTCCATCTGACTTCTGATCTAATTCTAGAACAGATGGAAAATCTATGTGTCTGGTTCAGCTTCATGAAGGCCGTTTAAGCGGTGCTTATGATATTTATTTTTCACTAACCTGTGGTTTGTGGGTATTCAAAAACATTTTTCTATTTGATTTTATGTTTTGATAGATAGTTATAATTACTTTAAGATTGTAGAACTTTTAACTAGCACTTGTGCATTATTCATATAAATAAAGCGTTGTAAGATAAGGCGTTATCACATTGTAATCAGATATATAAATAAAGTATTATAACATATTGACAATCCAGTAGTTTAGGACTACTATAAAAATATAGAACAAAGTAGCCAAGCTAAAGGAGGAATGGTTATGTTGAACAAAAAGTTTTTATTCACTACACTGGCAGCTGTGAGCATGGCAGCTTCAATGATGTTAGCTACGCCAGTAATGGCAGCAACGAATGATGCAGGCGACAAGGACGCACAAAATGGAATTGTAAAAACAACTTACGAGGACAAAAATGGCACATGGACTGAAGGTATGATTGGTGGTAATCCAGAAGGAGTTGAAACTTGTTGGTTGGCATATGGACCAAAGCGCCAATATCCAAGTGAAGGTGGAACATGGGAATATGGTTTCTGGAATGCTAAAGTTCGTTCTTACTACACAGTTAAAAGATGTCATGGTTCAACAGTTAAGTTGGATAGGAAGACATCACGTTCAGTAAATACTGCATCAGGTAAGAAATCTATCGCTGAATTATGGGCTATTCAATCTAATTCTAAAGACCGCTATTTCTATCGTGTTTGTAGGTAAACATCATATTTATTGTTTGATAGCTAAAAGACAAATTAGATTTTAGGCTTCGATGCTTGTCATCGAAGCCTGTTTTATTTACTAAATAGGATAATGGAGTTGATATTTTTATGAATAAACATGGCATTAGATTGATTAGTTTTATTTTAGCTTTATTTTCATTCATTATGATCTTTCAGAATTTAATGAATGACCAACAGCAATTACCTTTAGGTACAACAGAACAACTTGTTTTAAATATTGCTGAAACTGGTACTACGAAAGAACAACTTATTTCAGAGTTAGATAATATCACGAATAAGCACAATGCTACTCTAGTAAAAGTTGTTACTCCTAGTGATGAATATAAAAATAAGAAAGACATCATTTACTTTGGAAATCAGAAACCAAAAAGTTCTGACATTATTATTGATAATAATAATATTAAATGGTTAGATTCAAGTTTAGAGGGAAAATTAATTTCATCTAAAGATATTGGTAATAGACCTTTATATGGAAATTATGCAGTAAAGGGAAATCAAAATTTTAAGCAAGATATAGAAAACTGGGCTAATGATAACGGAATTACTATTCAATGGTTGAGAAAAGCACCGTTTATAAAAAGTTTGTATTACAATTTAGTGCACAATGGTGTTGGAAATGTTATTTTAACAGCATTATTATTATTCATTTCAGTATTATTAACATGGTTTATTTCACACTCAAAAGGAAGAAGTATAAGATTATTGGGTGGAGTAGACATTAAAAAAATTCATATTGAAGATACATTAACACTATCAAAAATGTTTATATCCAGTTATTTAATTTCACTCATAGTATCTTGGTTATACATTGGAATTACTAATGATTTTAAACAAATTACATTATTGTTATCTAAGGATATTATAACACTATTGGTATTGGTTGTTATTTCAGCATTGATTAGTTTCGGTATTTCAATGATTGTCAAACCAAAAACAGAACATCTTGCGAAAAGAGAAATTCCTTTCAAAAAATTCAGGATGCTCAGTATTGGCACTAGAATTATATCAATAATATTAGCTCTTTTGATAGTACCAAGCACCATAACATCTGCTTACATTTTACAGCAGTTATCCAATGATTATTCTTTATGGGAAAATATGCAAAACGATGTAAGTATATCTTTCAGCGATTTAGATTCATTAAGTACAGATAAAATGTTGCCATATGTTGATGATTTTTTTGCAAATATGGCAGATAATGATAATTTATCCTTATCTTTATCTATTGATAAATCTATACAATTAAGTGATGAAGAATACGGTGGTTATGACCACATAATAGTTACTGATAGATCATGGGTTGATTCTTTTGATATTGGAATAGAAGAAAATAAAAGTGGTGGAGAATTAAATAAAATTGAATTGAACAAATTAGATAAACCACTACAGGACTTTATAAGGGCTCAAATGCCTTTATGGACTAAGACAGAAGAAATCCAGCCTAGCGGAATTAACTTCTATGAATTTAGCGGAGATAAATTTTTAGCTTTACCGCCAAATGTTGGCTATGGTGGAAGCACTATACAAGCTAAAAATCCATTAGTTATATTAGTGGATAATCCAGTACAATCATTAAGCACACTAGGTTTTATGTTACCTGCTTGTTCAAGTGGTAATGTTGTTTTTCCAGATGAAAATTTATTGAGAGCTGAATTAGCAAAAACACCTGTAAAAGATTACGTTGTTTCGATAGATACTATTGCTGATGTTGCTTTATCACAAGCTCAAAAATTTGCAAAAGAAGCTGTGTTCTATGTGATAGCTTGTGTTCTAATTTTTGTATCTATGATCTTTGCAGGTATTCTTACCGCACAGTTATGGGTAAGCGAAAACAGAAAACGAATATTTACGTTACATACATTCGGAAAATCATACAAAGAAATAATAATGCAAACCTTTGTGCATGAATCATTTATTGCGATTATCACGGTAATTATTGGAGCAGTAATTTCTTTTGTTATAAGACGACCAGAAATTATTACAGTTTTATTAGTAAGCGTTATTATTTTGATTTTATATTGCTTGAGTAATTTTGTTGCTTATCATATATGTACTAGACAAACATTTTACAAAGTAGCAACAAGAAATGAGTAAAAAATGGGGTGTAAAAATGGAAATTAAAATAAATAGTATAAGCGTTGTAATCAAAGGGAAACGCATTTTCTCGAATATCACATACACAATGAATAGTGGAGATATGGTAGCTCTCACAGGTTCTTCTGGATGTGGAAAAACGACGTTATTAAATTGTTTAGGTTTAATACAGCCAATAGAAAGTGGTTCTATTTTGATAAATGGTAAAGATACTTCAAAGTGGAACGATAAGGATAAAATGAAATTTTGGCATAAATATGCGACATTTATTTATCAAGATTATGGAATTATCGAAGATGAAACTGTAGCATATAATATTACATTAGATAAGTCGAAAGCTAAAAGTAAAGCAGTGAAAAATATATTAGATAAAGTTGGTTTAAATGGTAGAGATTCTGAACTAGCAATTGTACTCTCTGG
The DNA here is from genome assembly GCF_003435615.1 of Catenibacterium sp. AM22-6LB. Lineage (NCBI taxonomy): Bacteria > Bacillati > Bacillota > Erysipelotrichia > Erysipelotrichales > Coprobacillaceae > Catenibacterium > Catenibacterium sp. AM22-6LB. The sequence continues at coordinate 18,453 of NZ_QTUM01000009.1, read as the reverse complement.
TGGAGAAAAGCAACGCATAGGTATAGCAAGGGCAATATTAAAAAATGCTTCTATTATCTATGCTGATGAGCCTACTGCTTCTCTTGATTCTGAAAATAGACAAATCGTGATTAACTTATTAAAAGAATGTGCTTCAAATGGGGCAATCGTTATTTTGGCTACACATGATGATAGGCTTGTTAGTGAATGTAATAAAGTCATAAGTTTAAATAAAAATAGAAATTAGGAGTAATGCTTATGAAAAAAATATTTTCAGTTTTATTGATCACAACTATCGTTACTACATTAGGTAGTCCTGTTTATGCAAGTAGTCAAAATCCAAGTGATTTACAAGAATGTATAGAGAATTCTATGTTCTATAATAATGAATATAGATTATTCAATGAATTTACATATCAAGGAATGGAAATCAATTTGTTACCTGAAACAACAATCACTAAAGAAGAAGCTCTTATTAAATATAAAGAAGCATATGACTACATAGCAGGAAAAGCTAGTGTATTAGGTATTGTACCAAATTTAGATAACTATGAATTTCAACAATATGTTAAAGGTTATGCTATACCAACTTCTACTAATAAGGAATTTAATGATAAACTAGCGGAATTTGCAGAATTTATAGATATTTATGAAAATGCAGAGTCTAATAAAAAAATCATTTCTTGTTTAAAAGAAAAAGAATTTAATTCTGAAGAACTTGAATTGTTATTACCAATAAGTAAGAGTTCAACTGAATTATCTAACAAAATAACTCCTAGTGATAATAGAAAATCAAATGGGTACGATTCTAATAAAGCTATTCAATATGCAAAGCAATGGTGGAATAGAACAAATAATACAGATTTTCCATATTATGCTAATTATTATAAGCAAGACACTAATTCTAATGATTACAATGATTTAGATGAAAATGCAGAGGGACAGTCTGCAATAAGAAGAGGTTGGAGCGACTGTACGAATTTTGTTTCACAATGTTTAAGTTATGGTGGTTTTAAATATAGAAAATCAGGATTGTTTTTACCGCATAGACAATCTAAAAATTGGTATTATGATAATGGAAAGCCATCACATACATGGGGTGGGGCTAATAATTTTTATCAGCATTGGAAATCCAGAGCTGGTATAGCAAAAACATCGGATTTACTTACAGCAGGAGATGTAATTTCAGTAGATTTTACCAAAGATGGAGATATAGACCATACTGCAATTATAACTTCCAATACTAACAATACAAATGAATCTAAATTGTTGACACAACATAGTATTGATAGAAGTGAATTTTTACCTACAGGAGATTATTTTTCTTTAGCATATCTATATAGTCAAGATTATAAAATATATGGATATGAAATGGATAAAGCACCAATAAAATAAAAAATGAAAGGAGCTTTTAAACTGGTTCAAAAGTCAAGGACAGAATGTTGACAGTCCCCGCTAAGGAGCTGTAACGAATAGATAGTATTTACTACTACCTTGAGCGTTACAGCTCTTTTTTTTTCATCTTACAATACGATTTCTACAACTTAATTGGATGTGATATTCACATGTATTATATTATGGTATCATTTTTGTAAGGGAGAAAAATATGAAGACAAAATTGAATTGATACCAGAAGAAAAAGTTGAAGAAACAATAATCAGATGTCATAAGATGACAGATGAAATACAAAATATAGTCTCTTATATAGAAAATGAGAAGAAAATCATAGGATATAAAAGGGGAACTGCTTATCCTTTAAATATAAATAGTATCTATTATTTTGAAATTGTAGATCAAAATTCTTTTGTGTACTGTGAGAAAGAAATATATGAATCTAAAATGAAACTTTATGAATTTGAAAAAGAAACAGAAGGTACATCATTCTTTCGTGCTTCTAAGTCACTTATTATTAATGCAGATAAGATTGATTCTATCAAACCTTCCTTATCAGGAAGATTTGAAGTTGTACTAAAAAACAAAGAGAAACTCATAGTATCTAGACAATATGTACGTGTACTTAAACACATGATTGGATTATAAGGAGAAGAAAAATGGATAAAAATGAAATGATACATACAATAACTATTCAATATTTTGTGATTTATACATTATCAATGTTTGCGACAATTTTGTTTTGTCATATAGATCAGCCTCAAATAAAAATGCTATCTGTATCTTATTTAGGAGAGGTGGCAGTCTTTTCTTTTCTTGCCTGCCTTCCTACGACTATCTATTATTCTAAGTCTCAAAATGTATTAGTGAAGACTATTCTTCATACAATACTCTTAGAAACCATTCTTTTAATTGCTGGATATCAAATTGGTATGTATGAGGATGTCTTAGGAGGATTACTTTTCTTTTTCACGATACTTGTAGTAGATATTTTAGTCAGACTATTTAATTATTTGAATGATTGCCATCTTGCAAATGAAATCAATAAAGCTCTTAAGAGTAGAAAAGGGTGAACGTATGAACAGTATTGAAATTAAACATCTTACTAAAAGCTTTGGTGATATTAAAGCAGTAGATGACTTAAGCTTTAGTGTAGAAAAGGGGACTTTCTTCTCTTTTTTAGGTATTAATGGTGCTGGTAAGAGTACTACTATTTCTATGATATGTGGTGAGCTTACAAGTGATGCAGGAGAAATATACATTGAAGGCAAAGATATTAAAACACATATGGATGAAGTCAGAACTACTATAGGTGTAGTTTATCAAACTTCTGCATTAGATGATGTACTTACAGTTTATGATAATCTAAAGTATCGCGCTGCTTTGTATGGTATTACAGGGAATTCTTTTAAGAAGAAACTAGAAGAACTCTCTATATTATTAGATTTCAAAGACTTTTTAAAGAAACCTTTAAATAAGCTATCAGGAGGACAAAGAAGACGTATAGATATAGCTCGTGCTCTTATTCATGGACCAGAACTTCTTATCTTAGATGAACCAACAACTGGTTTAGATCCTCAAACAAGAAAAACATTATGGAAAGTTATTGATAATTTAAGAAAAGAAAAACATATGACTGTATTTCTTACGACTCATTATATGGAAGAAGCAGCTGAAGCAGATCAAGTTGTTATTATTGATCATGGCCATCAAATAGCTTCAGGAACACCACATGAATTAAAACAGAAATATGCTTATGATTATTTAAATATCTATCATGTAAAAGAAGAGGATATCGAGTCTTTAGGACGTCCATATACATATAATAAGGATCATTATACAATCCGTGTCAATCATCCGGGTGTTGTGAAAGAAATGATTCTTCAAAAACCAGAATTATTTAATGACTTTGAACTCGTAAAAGGAAGAATGGATGATGTCTTCTTAAATGTAACAGGAAATAAACTCCCAGGAGGTGAACAATCATGAAACAACTTTATCATCTCACATTAAGACATACAGTATTATTTTTTAAGGATAAAGGACGTTTCTTAACAGCTTTGATTACACCAATAGTCTTAATTGTCTTGTATATGACTTTTCTAGGAACTGTTTATCATGATTCACTAGATAGTATAGTTAAGTATTATTCTGTATCACAAAAGACTATTGATGCTTTTGTGAATGGTTATCTCTTTTCTTCATTACTTGCGGTGAGTTGTGTCACAGTATCATTCTGTTCAAATATGATTATGGTACAAGATAAAGCAGATCATAAAATAAAGGACTTACTTATAGCACCTGTCAGTAAAACAACATTAGCTCTTAGTTATTTTATTTCTACTTTACTTATCACTATGATTATTAATATCACTGCGTTACTTGCATGCTTTATTGTATTAGGTACAAGTCACTTTGTCTTACCAGTAAAAGATATATTATATTGTTTGCTAGATATCTTTTTGCTTACTTTGTTTGGTGCTTCTTTATCATCTATTATTAATTATTTCCTCACAACACAAGGTCAGATTTCAGCTGTTAGTAGTGTAGTAAGTGCAGGATATGGTTTTTTATGTGGCGCTTATATGCCTATATCTCAATTTACACCTGCAGTACGTGTTATTATTAAGTTCTTACCAGGAACTTATGGAACAGCACTTATTCGTAAGCATTTATTAAATAGTCTATTTATTAAACTCAATACAAAGGTTCCTTCTACAATCATGAATGAAATTCATCAAAGTTTTGATACATCATTTACACTTATGGGACATACAATTACAACGAGTATGATGTATTTGATTATGATTGGTACATGTTTTATTTTATTGTCTGTATACATTTTACTGAATCAATTCAAAAAAAATATGTAAAATTGATGTAATTTGATACATAGGATTGAAAAATATGGGAAATAGTTTAAGATGTTTTTTGTGGAGGAATTATTAAGTATTACCATGAAACTCTTAAAGAAATTAATTATACTTATTGCGTTAGTTATTGTTTATGTATTTTCTAATGCAGTAAGTATTTATATATATAGTTTTAAAGATGAAGCAAGAACTGCAGATGTTGCGATTGTTTTAGGTGCATCTACATACAATGGTCATGCTTCACCTGTTTATCAAGAAAGAATTAATCATGCAGTTGTTTTATACAACAAACATCTAGTTAAGAAAATCATCACAACAGGAGGATATGGAAAAGGAAATCCTGTTAGTGATGCCTATAATGCAAAGCTTTATGCAATCAGTCAAGGTGTACCAGAAGATGATATCCTTACAGAAGACCAGTCAACAGTCACTTTAGAGAATCTCATTAATGCGAAAAAGATTATGGATGTTGAGCATTATAAGACTGCATTAATAGTCAGTGATCCATTACATATGAAAAGGGCCATGCTTCAGGCAAAGGATGCAGGCATTACTGCCTATACATCACCAACGCAATCTTCTAGATATCGCACAAGAGATACTAAGTTTAAGTTCCTTAAACGTGAAGTAATCAATTATATCGGTTATAAATGGTATCGTCTCTTTAAATCCCTTATCAAAGTATGATAGAATAGCATTAAGGGTTGAAGGGAGCTGTTTGTCGTGTTTATGATTAATACAGGATGTATATGCTGTGCAATTCTCGCATTAACATTCTTGTTTTATTATATAATTTGTACATGTCTTAAAGGATTAGGTGTTTATCGTATTAGTGCATTTAAGAATGTACCTCGTGAAGAAAGCCATTATTATGATAAGAAAAGAATCAGCCGTGCTCAAAGAAGTGCATTCAAGAAATGGTTTATCATATTAAGTATAGGTACAATACTATCATATTATGTTAGTCAGTACTTTGCTTATGCTGCAATAGGACTATGGGCACTTATATTCTTTAAAGATATCTTTGTGAAAAAAGAGAACTTATTTCGTAACTATCGTATCTAATGGCCTTATAGGTCATTATTTTTTTAGGTGACATTATGGAAAAACTATTACTTGTACTTATATGTATTTTAGGTGTTGTCATCATGGTCAAAGGTTTTGTGAGTCGTTTTCAATATCGACTTAAAGCGACCCACTGTTCTTTACAGACATCAGGAAAAATTATAGATATAAAACAAGAAGAATTAAATTTATACAGGATGACTATTCAATACTATGCAGAAGGGAAGTTTATTGAAAGAAAGCCTTCTATCACATACTTCCAGATGAAATATTTTAAAAACAATAAGAACGTCACAATAGACTATGATCCTACATCTTGTGATACATTTATTATAGAAGAAGACTTATTTCCTATACGTTTTACTAATTGTCTCATATTCAGTGGCTTTGTATTAGTATGCTGTGCTGCTTTATTTATTATCTGAGGTGAATTATGAAGAAAATAATATTACTGCTTCTAAGTGTATTTTTAACAGCTTGTACACCATCTTCAACTACAAATAAAAACTTTATCAATACTAAAGGAACAACCTTGGAAACACGTATTCCCACACCCAAAGGATATACACGAGAACAAAGTGATTTTGCACATTTCTTACAGACTTATCCATTAAAGGAAAACGGTAGTCCTATTCTTTTATATAATGGGAAAAAGAAGTGGGATCAAAGTGCTCAAATTGCGGTATTTAAGTTACCGATAGAAAATGAAAACCTCCAACAATGTGCCGACTCCGTCATGAGAGTTTATGCAGAATATTACTGGCATACAAAACAATATGATAAGATTCAATTTCATTTAAGTGATGGATTCTTATTATCTTATATTAAATGGAGAGAAGGGTATCGTGTCGTCATTAAGAATGATCATGCATCTTATGTAAAGAGTGCATCCTATGACGATTCTTATGAATGCTTTAAAAAATACTTGCGTATTGTCTTTGCTTATTCAGGAAGTGCAAGTATGGTGAGTGAATCAACACCTATCAAACTAAATGAAATAAGAGTAGGAGATGTTTTCTTAAAAGGTGGTTCACCAGGACATGTCGTGATGATTGTAGATGTTTGTACAAATAAAGAAGGAAAGAAGGCTTTCTTACTCGCACAAGGCTATATGCCTGCACAGGAATTTCATCTATTAAAAAATCCATTACATGATGATCCCTGGTATTATGAAGATGAAATCAAATATCCATTTGAAACACCTGATTATACATTTGAGGAAGGCAGTTTAAGAAGATTATGTTATTGATGAATGTTTTTAGTGGTCACAGAATAGATCCATTACATATTAAGGAAGATGATATTCACTTAGAGGATATTGCTCATGCATTAAGTCTTATATGTCGAGGGAATGGTCATATTAAATATTTCTACTCTGTGGCCCAGCATTCTCTTAATTGCGCAAAAGAAGCACAAAGAAGAGGATATAGTAAAGATGTTGTATTATCGTGCTTATTTCATGATGCAAGTGAAGCGTATATGAGTGATTTGATCACTCCTATTAAGAAACAGATGAAAGAGTATCAGATGATAGAAAATCATCTCTTAGAAACTATATTTTATGCGTTTCATATAAAATTAAATAACGAAGAAAGAAATATTTGGAAAGAGATGGATCATTTATTATTAGAAGCAGAATTAAAGGAAATGATGCCTTTAGAAGAAGATAGACCAACTGTCACACTTATAAGTGTTCCTGATTTAAAGGAACACTATTATCGTGAGATAGAAGCAGAATTTAAGGCTTATGCGCTACAATTATTGGAGGATTTATAATGAAGATTTATGTTACATATAAGTTTTTAACCAAAGAAGACAGAGATGCTTTTTATAAAGCAATCAAAGAGAATCATATTCAGGAATTATCTTTATCTGATGAAGGATGTCTCAAGTATTCTTATACACCTAAAGATGATACTGTTCTTTTTTTAAAGGAAGAATGGACATCTCAAGACTTACAGTTAAAACATTTAACTCAGCCTCATATGGACTTGTTGAAGGAATTAAAGAACCAATATCTGTGTCAAACAACAGTGCGTCATGGCACTGCTTGTTTAGAAACTGAACGTTTGATATTAAGAGAGTTTAAAATAGAAGACGCTGATGATATGTATCATCATTGGGCTAATGATGAAAAGGTCACTCGTTATTTGACTTGGCCACCTCATCAAAGTATAGAAGACACAAAGCAGTTACTTTCTTCCTGGATTCAGTCTTATGAAAAGGGTGATTCTTATAACTGGGGCATTGTCGTAAAGGATAAGAGTACACTCATTGGAAATATTTCTGTTACAAATATTGATCATAAAACAAACACAGCAGAAATTGGCTATTGTATTGGGCAGGCTTATTGGGGTCATGGATATGTTGCAGAAGCACTTAAAGAAGTTATTTCTTACTTATTTAAGGAAGGTTATGATTTAGTACGTGCAAGACATGATAAAAATAATCCTCATTCAGGTCGAGTGATGCAAAAAGCAGGTATGAAATATGAGGGAATCCTTAGAAAATCTGCAAAAAATAATCAGGGAGTTGTAGATGATGTTGTATACTCAATTCTTCCTGAAGAATTAGAATAGGAGACTATATGGAAGTTAGAGAAATATGTTTGGCACATGTCAAAGAAATATCGCAATTATTTAATGAAATATTCTCCAGGGAACCATGGAATGATGAATGGAATGAAGAGGATCTATCTATTTATATGCATGATTTAATAGGGAATCGCTTATCTCTATCTATTGGTTTATATGATGGAGATCAGCTTATTGGAATAGCCTTAGGTCGTATTAAACATTGGTATAATGGCAGAGAATTCTGGATTGATGAATTTGGAATCATGACGGATGAACAATCTAAAGGACTTGGAACTCAATTTATGGACTTAGTTGTAGATTATACGAAAAAAAGAGGAATAGACCGTATTATGTTGATTACGGAAAGAGAGTTTCCTGCGTATTACTTCTACCAGAAAAATGGATTTGAAGAACAATCATCACAGGTTGTCTTCATGAAACAATATTAAAGAATTAAGTACGTATTTTTCTGTACGTACTTTTTTGTCTTAAAAAACATATAATTTACTTTATTGATGACAAAATGTGACCTATAAATTGCGTATAATTACTATCATTTGCAAAATGGAAGCGCTATAATAGTGATGGTTAAAATGTATTGTAAGGAGATTGATAATATGAAACTATTAGAACCAATTAAAGTAGGTCCAATCACATTGAAAAATCGTATCATGTTCCCACCAATGACAACTGGCTATGAAGAACGTGACGGTTCAATTTCTAAACAGAGCTTCAACTTCTATAAACGTATTGCAGAAGGTGGTGTATCTTATATCGTACTTGGAGACGTCGCACCAGTAAATACTGTTTCTCCAACACCAAAATTATTCAAGGATGAACAGATTCCAGCTTATAAAGAATTAGCTGATGCATTACATGAGTTTGATTGTAAATTAGGTATTCAGATTTTCCATCCTGAATATGATGTTCAGGCTTTAGCTGAAATGTTTAAGAAGGGTGATATGCAGGCAGCTCGTGCTAAATTACATCATGATATGCTTCATTTCACTGATGAAGTAACTCCAGAAGCATTAAATACAATTCTTAAAAAGATGGGTGAATGCGTAAGACGTGCTTATGAAGCAGGGGTAGATGTAGTAGAAGTTCATGGAGACCGTTTAGTAGGTGCTTTATGTTCTACAGTATTAAATCATCGTACAGATGAATATGGAGGAAGCTTCGAAAATAGAACACGTTTTGCATTACAGGTAGTAGAAAGCATTAAAGAACATGCCCCTCATATCTGTATTGACTATAAACTTCCAATCATCACTGATAACCCATTAAGAGGTAAAGGTGGATTAAAGATTGATGAAGCTGTTGAATTTGCTAAAAAGCTTGAAGAAGCAGGCGTTAATATGATCCATGTTGGACAGGCTAACCATACAGGTAACTTGAATGATACTATTCCGGCAATGGGTACTCAGCCATATTGTTTCATGCAGTCATATACTAAGAGAGTTAAAGATGCTGTAAGTATTCCAGTATCTGCAGTAGGACGTATCGTTACTCCACAAAATGGTGAAGCATTAATTGAGAACGGTGTATGTGATATTGTTGGTTATGGACGTTCATTGTTAGCTGATCCTGATTATGTTAAAAAGATTGAAGATGGACAGCCATGCAGAATTCGTTTATGTATGATGTGTAATAAGGGATGTACAGACTCTATCCAAAACAGAAAGTTCTTAAGCTGTGTTCTTAATGCAGAAAATGGTTATGAATATGAAAGAACTATTACTCCTGCAGATGATAAGAAGAAGGTTGTTATTGTTGGTGCAGGACCTGCAGGCTTAGAAGCTGCAAGAGTCGCTGCAATGAAGGGTCATGACGTTATTGTTTATGACAAGGATACTCAAGTAGGTGGACAGTTAAATATTGCTTCTGTACCACCTAGAAAAGAAGAAATGAATCGTGCTATTCATTATCTCGCAAATGAAGTCAAAGTATTAGGCGTTGATTTACGTTTAGGTAAAGCTGTTACTAGCGAAGATATTTTAGCTGATCAGCCTGATGAAGTCATTGTTGCAACTGGTGCTTTTAACTTCATCTTAAATATCCCTGGTAAGGATATGCCTCATGTACAGGATGCTTGGAAAGTACTTTCTAATGAACAGTTCCCAGCAGGAAGAATCGTTGTTATCGGTGGTGGACTTGTAGGTGCTGAAGCAGCTGAATACCTTGCACTTAGAGGTAATGATGTAAGTATCGTAGAAATGATGGATACTATTGCGAAAGAAGAATCAACTACAATCCGTCCAGAAATGATGGCTGATTTTGAAAAGCATGGTGTTAAACAGTTTACTAATACTAAGGTAACAGAAATTACTGCAACTACAGTAGAAGCAGAAACTGCAGAAGGTAAAGTATCACTTCCATGTGATTATGTAGTATTTGCAGTAGGTGCACGATCTAACGCATTTGACATGACTGCATTAGAAGAAAAGAATATCCATGTTCAGGTTGTTGGTGATGCAAATAAGGTGGCAGACATCAATTCAGCTATTGAATCTGGTTATCTTGCAGCAAACGCTTTATAAGATGCTTGAGACAGGCTATGCCTGTCTTTTTGTGTTATAATACACTTCTCAAGGAGGTGAAATCATGGCACATGTTCCCACATATCTTGCAATAGATATTAAATCATTTTATGCATCTGTAGAATGTTTAGAAAGAGGACTCGATCCACTAGACACCAATCTTGTTGTTGCAGATGCCTCACGTACAGAAAAAACAATATGTCTTGCCGTCTCTCCGAGTTTAAAAGCCTATGGTCTTCCTGGACGTGCAAGATTATTTGAAGTGATTTCTAAACTAAAAGAACTCAATCATCAAAGAGAACCACTTGAGGGAAGTTCTTTTCTTGCATCAAATCTTAATAAGAATAAACATAAAGCTATAGATTATATTATTGCGAAACCTCGTATGTCTCTCTATCTTGAATATTCGACACGCATTTATTCTATATATTTAAAGTACTTTTCTCCTGATGATATTCATGTCTATTCTATTGATGAAGTCTTTATCGATGCAACACATTATCTTGATACATATGAGTTAGATGCCTTTCATCTTGTTCAAAATATAATTCATGATATATATAAAGAAGTGGGTATTACTGTGACTGCAGGAATAGGAACGAATCTCTATCTTGCAAAGGTGGCTATGGATATTGTCGCTAAACATAAAGAACCAGACGAAAAAGGGGCCCGTATTGCGTACTTAAACACGTATGCCTATAGAAAACTATTATGGTCTCATACACCTTTGACCGACTTCTGGAGAGTCGGTAAAGGTATCTCTAAGAAACTCAATAATATCGGGTTATATACAATGGGTGATATCGCAAGATGCTCATTAGAAGATGAAGAAAAACTATACAATCTATTTGGAGTCAATGCAGAACTGTTTATTGATCATGCCTGGGGTTGGGAACCTTGTACCATGCCTGCCATTAAGGCCTACAAGGCACCTTCTAAAAGTATTGGAACAGGTCAGGTATTATCATGTGCTTATGATTATAAGAAAACTGAAATCATTTTAAAGGAAATGATAGAATCCTTAAGCATGGATCTCTTTGAAAAGCATCTAGTGACTAATAAGCTTGTCCTTACAATTGGCTATGATATTGAGAATATGAAGGAATATCGTGGAGAAATCATGGAAGATCGTTATGGCAGAAAGCTTCCAAAGCATCTCCATGGAACAATTAATTTAGATAGATATACATCTTCTTATAAGCTCATGTGCGATGCCTTATTACGTTTCTATCACTCACATATAAATCATGCACTTACAATAAGAAGAATTCAGTTAACTGCAACACAGATAAGAAGTGATGATGATATTCCTATGACCTATAAACAGCTTTCTTTATTTGATGAAGAAAAGATAGAAGTGGATTTATCTAAAGAAAAGAAATTGCAGAGTGTCACACTTGATATTAAGAAGAAATATGGTAAGAATGCCTTACTTAAAGGCGCTGATCTTCAGGAAGGGGCCACAACTAGAGATAGAAATAAAATGATAGGAGGGCATAATGCATGAATTATGACGATATAATCAATATGAAACATCCTACTTCAATAAATCATCCAAGAATGTCCATGAATAATAGAGCGGCTCAGTTTGCACCCTTTGCAGCTCTTAAGACACATGTAGATAAAATAAGTGAAGCAGGAAGACTTACGACTCAAAAACGTATATTAGATGAAGATAAAAGACAAGTATTAAATAGAGTACTTAACAATCTACTTATTAATAAAAAAGAACATCCTTTTATCACGATAGATTACTTTCTAGAAGATGAGTATAAAGAGGGTGGGTCTTACGTAACAGTAAGAGGTCAGTTTAAAGATATTGATGAAATCAATAAAAGAGTGATACTACTAGATAAAACAGCCATTCTCATCGAAGATATTTATCATATAAGTATACTGAAGGATTAAGACTGATTCATTTCAGTCTTTTTGATTGTTTAGCACTCAAATATTGACAATGCTAATAAAGGTGTGTATACTGTCATTAGCATTTAAAATACTAGAGTGCTAAAGGAGCGTAAAAAAATGTCAGATAAGAAAGAATTTAAAGCAGAGTCTAAAAGACTCCTCGATTTAATGATTAATTCTATTTATACTCATAAGGAAATCTTCTTAAGAGAATTGATTTCGAATGCCAGTGATGCAAGTGATAAGCTTTATTATAAAGCATTACAAGAAAATATTTCTGGTTTCTCAAGAGAGGATATGGCTATCAACCTAATTGCTGATAAGGAAAACAGAACCCTTACAATTGCAGATGAAGGGATTGGTATGAATAAAGAAGAACTAGAAGAACATTTAGGTACTATCGCAAATTCTGGCTCTTTTGAATTCAAGAATGCCTTAGAAAAAGGTGTCAGTGATGTAGATATCATTGGTCAGTTCGGTGTAGGTTTCTATAGTGCCTTCATGGTGGCTGATGAAGTAGATGTTTATTCTAAGAAATATGGAGAAGATAAGGGTTACTTATGGAAGAGTGATACAAGTGATGGTTATACTATTGAAGAAGCTGAAAAAGCAACACATGGTACAACTATTGTACTTCATTTAAAGAAAGATACTGAGGAAGAAGATTACAGTAAATATCTTGATCAGTATGAAATCGAAAGACTTGTTAAGAAATATTCAGACTATGTTCATTACCCAATCAAGATGGATGTCACTACTTCTAGAAAGAAAGAAGACAGCGATGAATATGAAGATGTTGTAGAAAACAAGACTTTAAACTCACAGGTTCCTTTATGGAAACGTCAGAAGAAAGATATCACTAAAGAAGAATATGATGAATTCTATAAGGCAAAATTCAATGATTTTGAAGCCCCTCAAAGAGTGATGCATAATACTGTAGAAGGTGCTGTCTCTTATACTTCATTATTATTTATTCCTTCTAAAACACCTATGAACTACTATTCACAAGACTATAAGAAAGGCTTACAGCTTTATTCACGCGGTGTCTTCATCATGGATCATGCAGAAGATTTAGTGCCAGAACACTTCAGATTTGTGAAAGGTTTAGTTGATTCACAGGATTTAAACTTAAACATCTCTCGTGAAATGTTACAGCATGACAGAAAGATGAAAGTCATGGCTAATAAGATTGAAAAACGTATCCAGACTGAACTTGAAAATATGTTGAAGGATGATCGTGATGAATATTTGACTTTCTTCAAGAACTTTGGTATGCAGTTGAAGTTTGGTATCTATAACAGCTATGGTATGTTGAAGGATAAGCTTCAGAACTTACTTATGTTCTATTCTTCTGATAAGAAAGAACTTATTACATTAAAGGAATATGTAGAAGCTATGCCTGAAGATCAGAAGGAAATCTATTTTGCTTCTGGTGAAACAGTAGAAAAATGTGATTTATTACCACAGGTAGAATCTGTTAAGTCTAAAGGCTATGATGTGTTATATATGACTGATAATGTAGATGAATTCTGCTTACAGATGATGAGAGATTATGATTCTAAGACATTCAAGAATGTCACTCAGGGTGATTTGGACTTAGAAACAGAAGATGAAAAGAAAGAACTTGAACAGAAGACTGAAGACAATAAACCATTACTTGAAATCGTTAAGAAGGCTTTAGGTGATAAGGTACAGGATGTTAAGTTATCTCATCGTTTAAAATCTCACCCAGTATGTCTTGCAAGTGGTGATGGTGTATCATTTGAAATGGAAAAGGTATTAAACCAGATGCCAGATGCACAGGGTGTGAAAGCAGGAAGAATTCTTGAAATCAACCCAGATCACGATTTATTTAAATCATTACAGTCTGTATATGAAAAAGAACCTGTAAAGATTGATGAATATGCATCTATTCTATTTGATCAGGCACTATTAATTGCTGGATTCTCTATTGATGATCCTGTAGAATTCTCTAATAAGATCACAAAGCTTATGATTGAGGCTTCTAAATAACAATTCAATTTGATATAATGAGAGCAGAAAAGAGGGATTTTTATGAAATTATTCTTATCTGCTCTTTGTTTATGTGCGAGCGGATTATTAATATATGTTTCTTATAAATTGATTTATGCTTATACAATGATTGATCAGTTCCATGATGCATCATTAAAATGGATTGAAGCATTAAAAGAGAAGGATGAAGACTTAGAAAACATCCAGGCTATCTTATCTCAATATGAAAAACCAATTGATTTTATGTATAAGGTTTTTCATAAAATACACTCATTTGTGAAATAAATCATTTAAAGTTTGCGATTAACATAAATATATATAGAAAATGTTGTTTTTATATAAAAATATGAAAAATATCATTTTTATTGTTGACAATTAAAATCGTCTGACTATAATAAGACACATACATAAGAAAACTCAATGACAAAGAGAGTAGTTTAACTAGAAATCTAAGCGAGCTGGCGTAGGTGAGAGGTCAGTATGGAAAGTTAGATGAACCGCACTTTTGAGAGGATAATCTGAATACATAGGATTATCGGTATTCCGCCTTAAGGATAAGAGAGGATTTAGGAATAAATCAAGAAGAGTGGTACCGCGTTAATTGACGTCTCTTGCGAAAGCAAGAGGCGTTTTTGTTTTCTTAAATTAAAAAAAGGAAGGGCATATTTATGAAAAAATTATTAAGCGTAGTATTAGTTATGTTACTTGCTGTTGGAATGACTGGTTGTGGATCATCATCTAACGGTAAAACTGAATTATTAATTGGGGTATCTCCAGACTATCCACCATATGAATCTTACAACAATAAGAAAGAAATGGTTGGATTCGATATTGATATGACTAAGGAATTAGTTAAGATCATGAACAAGAATGGTGGTAACTATTCTTACAAATTTAAAGCTTTAAGCTTTGATGCTATTTCATCTTCACTCACTTCTGATCAGGTTGATTTAGGTATTTCTGGTTTCACTTATCATAAAGATTGGAAAAACATTCTTTGGTCTCATGCATATAACACTTCTGAACAGATTGCTTTAGTAAAAGGTGATTCTACTTTCTCAAAAGTATCTGATCTTGAAGGTAAAAAGATTGGTGCTCAGTTAGGTGCTACTGGTGTAGATGCTGCAAAAGATATTAAAGGTGCTCAAGTTACTACTGTAAAAGATGCTAAAATCTTAGTAGAAACTTTAAAATCTGGTGGATTAGATTCAGTTGTTCTTGATGGTGCAGTTGCTGAAAACTATGCTAAGAATGCTGGCTTAAAGATGATTGATGAACCATTAATCAAAGAAGAAAACATGATCATCACTAAAAAGGGTAACGACAAGTTAATGAAAGACGTTAACAAAGCAGTTGATGAATTTGTTAAATCTGATAAATACAACGAATTAAAAACTAAATGGGGTTGCTAATTTATTAATCACATAAGTGCAGATATGTTCTGTCTGCACTTAATTTTTTATTGTTAAGGAGTCAATGCGAATGAAAACAATTATGGATATTCTTACGCCGTCTAATATTCAATTCATGATTTTCACTGGTGCAAAGTACTCTCTATTACTTGCAATAGGGGCTTTATTCTTCGGTGTTATTCTTGGAATTATTGGTGCGGCTTTAAAACTTTCAAAACATTTTGTATTAAGAGCAATTGGAAATGTTTATGTAGAAATCTTCCGTGGCACACCAATGCTATTACAGATCATGTTCTTGTACTTGGCAGTACCTACTGTTGTTCAGTCTATTACAGGACAAAGATTCCAGGCTGATCCATATGTATGTGGTTTAATTGCTATGAGCTTAAATAGTGGTGCTTATCAGGTAGAATTAATTAGATCTGGTATTTTAGGTGTTGATAAAGGTCAATGGGAAGCATGTGAAACAATTGGTTTAAACTATGTTCAGACTATGCGTTATGTTATTTTACCACAGGCATTTAAACGTATCATTCCACCTCTAATTAGTGAATTTATTACATTAATTAAAGACTCATCACTTATTTTCACAATTGGTGCAGTAGAATTACTTGCCACTGCAAGTGTTATTGGTGCCAATACATTTAACTATCTTGTACCTTTAACTGCAACAGGTGCTATTTATTTAGTAATGACACTTTGTATTTCAGCCATCGCAAGATATGTAGAAGGGAGATTAGCTGTCAGTGACTAACGATATCATGATCCAGGTGGATCACATTACAAAAAAATTTGGTAAATTAAAGGCTGTAGATGATGTATCTCTTACTTTAAAGAAGGGTGAAATTGTCTGCCTTATTGGACCTTCAGGTAGTGGTAAAAGTACAGTACTTAGATGTATTGATCACTTAGAAAAGCCTGAAGCAGGTTCTATTTATATTGATGGTGCACTTTTAAAGGAAGGTACACCTGAATATAACAAGTTAAGAAGTAAAATGGGATTTGTATTCCAGCACTTTAACTTATTCCCTAATATGACTGTATTAGAAAACTTAACACTTGCACCTCTTAAGGTCATGGGTATGACAGAAGAAGAAGCCAATGCAGTGGCTATCAAGTACTTACAGAAAGTAGGTCTTGAAGATAAGAAGGATACTTATCCTAATAAGTTATCTGGTGGTCAGAAACAGAGAGTCGCAATTGCTAGATCTCTTTGTTTAAATCCAGAAGTTATGCTATTTGATGAACCTACAAGTGCATTAGACCCAGAAATGGTTATTGAAGTATTAGAAGTAATGCAGGATCTTGCAAAACAGGGTATGACAATGATGGTTGTAACTCATGAAATGGGATTTGCTAGAACTGTTGCAGATCGTGTGATTTTCTTAGAAAACGGAAAGATTGTAGAAGAAAATGATTCAGAAACTTTCTTCTCTCATCCAGAAAGTGATAGAGCGAAAGATTTCTTATCTAAAGTTATGCATTAGTTATTAAAAGGAGAAAGAAGACGTGTATTTAAAGGAATTTGATGTAGAAACATGGATGACGAACCATGAACAAAATTGTCAATACAATTTAGCTGATACATGTGTATCTGATATGTCTATTCATGAATTAGAGTCATTGATTCATAAAGATCTTATGAGTGATCTTATGCATATGCGTATGGATTATGGACCAATTACAGGCTCTGATTGTTTAAAAGATGCCATTCTTTCTTTATATAAGACAGGTACAAGAGATAATATTGCTATCGCTCATGGGGCAATAAATGCCAATGAACATGTAATGGATACTTTGTTAAATAAAGGAGACCATATCATTGCATTAACACCTTCCTATGAACAGTTCTATTCTTATCCTGCATCAATTGGATGCGAGTATGATCTAGTAGAACTTAATGAAGACAATAACTGGGAGCCTGTCATAGATGATTTTAAGAAGCTTATTAAGCCTGAAACAAAGATGTTTATATTAAATAGTCCTAATAATCCGACAGGTACTGTTATTAAACAATCTTTAATGGAAGAATTGATTGAACTTGCTAGAAGTCATTCTATTTATATTCTTGTTGATGAAATCTATCGTGGTATGAATAATACTCTATGTGATAGTATTTCTGATATGTATGAATTAGGTATTGCGACAGCCTCTTTATCTAAAGTCTATTCCTTTGCAGGACTTAGATTGGGATGGATCAAGGGACCTAAACAACTTATTGATGAAATCAATTTTAGAAGAGATTATACAATTATTTCTACTGGTCCATGGAATGATTATTTGGCTACAGTTGTATTACAACATAAAGATCTAATACTTGATAGAAGTAGACATATCATTCTTGAAAATAAGAAAATATTAAAAGAATGGCTTGAAAAAGAAGACTTAGTCGAATGTGTCATACCAGAAGATGGTACTGTATGTTTCTTACATTATTTATTTGATATGCCCTCAAAAGAATTATGTGAGAAATTACAGAATGACACTGGTGCATTCTTTGTGCCAGGTATGGCATTTAATAAGGAATACCATTTACGCTTTGGTTTTACTTCAGATTCAAAAGTAATCAAGGAAGGCTTAGAAACATTCTCTTCCTGGATTCATTCGCATATTACAGAAGCAGAATAAACTGCTTCTTTTTTGTGCGACAGGCAGTCGCTTATATGTCATGTCAACAGGGGCATGACATTTTCTA
>NZ_QTUM01000089.1:0-5055 GCF_003435615.1 Catenibacterium sp. AM22-6LB | reverse complement strand
ATAAAATAAAAAACTAGAATTATTACTTGAATAACTTCTAGTTCTATAATACGAAAGGAATAGATGACTATTCCTCACTAAATAATACTTCTTCTACAATAGCAGCGGCATCTCTAATACAGTCAGGACAAGTTCTTAACAACTTACCTGTTTCTACACCTTTTAAAACTTTACATGTAGTTGTAGAATTTTTTTCTTTAAATTTCTGCATGATTTCTCTAGATAACTTATAAGTACTTGCTTTACTATTTGGCGTATCTAGATTGCCTGTACTATTCTTACATCCTGCTAGAAGACATGCACCAGTAACAGCACCACAAGTTCCTTCCATGCAGCCTACACCTAGACCTAAGCCTTCAGCTACCTTAAACATTGTTTCTTCATCCATACCTACAAGATCACAATAAGTACATGCAATAGCCTGTGCACAGTTATAACCCTTATCATGTCTCTTAATAGTTTCATCAATACGTGTCATATCCTTTACCTCCATTCACAATTCATGAGATGATCATTATAAATACCAATCGCCTGTAAATAACTATAAATAATCACAGGACCTACAAATTTAAAGCCACGTTTCTTTAAATCTTGAGATATCTTAGTAGACAGTGCATCACTTGCAGGAATTTCTTTTTCATCCACATAACGATGATCAATCACCTTAAAATCTACAAAAGACCAGATATAATGATCAAAGCTGCCAAACTCTTCCTGCACGTTTAGAAAAGCTTTCGCATTGATTATAATACTATTGATTTTTAAACGATTATGAATAATCCCTTCAGCTTCATAGAGAGATTCTATTTTTTCATTAGAATAAGAGGCAATTTTGTGATAATCAAAATCATCAAATGCCTGATTATAAGCTTCTTCCTTCTTTAAAATAGTATCCCAGGATAATCCTGCTTGCATGCCTTCTAAAACAAGCATCTTAAATAACATTTTTTCATCATGTGTTTCGTTACACCATTGATGGTCATGATATTTGATTGCTTCTTTACTTTTAGCCCATGAACACCTCATTAAATAATCCTCCTTTTCACATTGTAGCATATCCAAAGTAGTCAACACATCTATTTTTTTGTATAATAGTTCAGAAAGGACGTGAATTTATGGAACAATTTGATGCCCGTATGAAGTCTTTATTAAAAGATGAATATGATGACTTTAAGAAAGCTTTATTAGAAAAGCCAGTTAAAGGTTTATATTTAAATAGAAATAAGAAAAATGTAGAAAGAGTACTAGATAAGAACTATGTAGAACATCATCCTATTGTAGAAAATGGTTATCTTTATGATGAAAACTATCATCCAGGAAGAAGTGCTTATTTTCTTGCAGGACTTTATTATATCCAGGAACCAAGTGCGATGCTTGTAGCAGATGCATTACCTATTGAACCTGATGATTTTGTGTTAGATATGTGCGGGGCACCAGGAGGTAAAAGCTGTGAGATTGCATCTCGATTAACTGGAGAAGGTGTATTAATTGCGAATGATATAGAAGCCTCTCGTGCTCGTATTTTAAGTGAGAATATTGAACGTTTTGGTTTAGATAATACAATAGTCACAAACGTAGATCCCATGCGCTTTACTAAACAATTTCAGGAAGCATTTGATAAAATTGTCTTAGATGCACCTTGTAGTGGAGAAGGGATGTTTAGAAAACTTGAACAGGCAATAGATACATGGAGTGAAGAGAAGGTATTAGAATGTGCTCATATTCAAAAGAACCTATTAAAAGGTGCTTATGATATGTTGAAGCAGGGTGGTATGGTTATTTATTCTACATGTACTTACTCATATGAAGAAAATGAAGCAATGGTTCATTATGCAGTGGATGAGCTTGGCTTCGAATTACTTCCTTTAAATAAATCCAATGGTTTATGTCCAGGCGTAGATCTAGATGAAGTAGTGAGATGTTATCCTCATCATTATCGTGGAGAAGGGCACTTTATCGCCTTACTAAGAAAACCAGGCAATAGTCCAAGAAAACAAGTACGTACAATAAAACCTTCAGTTAATCTAGCTGATTTAAAGGTTTTAAAAGCTTTCTACCAGGAGAATCTCAATAAGAAAGTACCTTCATACATCATAGAAAATAATGGACATCTTTATGCAGTTAAGAAGAACTTCCCAGAACTAAAAGGAATCAGAGTATTACGTAATGGGCTCTATTTAGGTGAAGTAAGAAAGAATAGATTTATTCCAAGTTATTCTCTTGCTTTAACTTTGACTAAAGAGGATGTAAAAAAAAGTTATGATTATCCAAGTGAAAGTGAAGAAATCAAGAAATATATCCATGGTGAAACTCTAGAAGGAACAGGAAAAAAAGGTTTTGGTGTCATCTTTGTAGATGGGTATCCACTTTCCTTCTATAAAGAGAGCAATCAGGTTAAAAACTTATTTCCTAAGGGACTGAGACGATGAATCGTTACTTTAGCTTACGTGATGAAGTATTACATCTTTTAGATGAAAAAAGTCATGGATATTATAAAAGAGATGCTATTGCACATATGTTTCAGGTAGAAACATTATGTTTATTACTTGCAAAAGAAAGAAATCTAGATGAAGAGTTATGTGCTATTATCGGTCTTCTTCATGATATTGCGGTTCCTATTTATTCTTCTACTTTACAGCATGCCACTCGTTCAAGTGAATTGGCAAAAGAATTACTGAATCCTATATTTAGCGAAGAAGAAAAGAACATTATTATAACTGCAATCAGTAATCATTCGCATAAAGAACGTATAGATGATGCATATAGTGAACTGATTAAAGATGCAGATTGTTGGAGCCACTATCTTGAAAAGATGGTTTTAAAGCATGAAGAATCAGAAAGACTAAAACTTCTTAAGATTATGTGAATTTACATATGACATTGGGTTTTAATTGGAGTTGTGTTATAATAATCTATGCGTAAAGGAAGGTGATTTTGTGAAAAGAGGACATAAAATAGTATCATTGCTTATTGCATGTGCGATGGTGACTCCGCTTGCTTTATCTAATGTGAATACAGTAGAAGCGGCCAATAAATTTGAAGGTCAGGAAACAAAGTATTATAAGCTTTGTTCATCTAAGACACTTACTCGTTCAAATCAGAATACTTGTAAAGAGTTTAATAAATACTTAAAAACAAAAAGTGCAAGCTTAAAGAGTGAAATCAACAGTAAACAGAGCAATGTTGATAGTGCAAAGCTATCTATTGCAGATGCAGCAGATAAGATCAATAGCTTAAATAGTCAGATCAATGAAGCCACTCAGAAGATTGCTTATATGAATACTGCAATCACAAATGCAGAAAACAATCTAAATGAAAAGAAGGCTTTATTAAAGGATAGAATTTATTCTATGCAGAGTCAGATGAATTCTAATGCCTATGTTGATTATTTATTTAATGCAAGTTCATTCTCAGATTTCTTTTCAAGAGCTGCAACTCTTAAGGATTTAACTTCTTATGAAACAGATTTAATGAATGAAATCAAAGAAGAACAGAAGCAGTTAGAAATTCAGAAACAGACACTTGTAGATACTCAGACTGCACTTAATGCGCAGAAGAGTCAGGCTGAAGAATTACAGAAATCATTAGTTGCAAAACTTGAAGCTGAACAGAAGGCTTTACAGGATAAGCAGAGTGATTTATCTGATAATGAAAGCAACATTGGTACAATTGCCCAGAACTTAGTTGAATTAAGTAAGGCATCAGATGAATCTAAAGTAAGTGGTGTAACTCATGCAACACCAAACAAGAACAACAGTTCTTCTAGTAATAGTAGTTCTTCTAATAATGGAGGATCATCAAACAACAGTGGTTCATCAAACAATGGTGGAGGGAATACAATACCAACACCAACACCTAGTCCAGATCAGTCTTCTAGAGGACTTGCGATTGCGAACAAGGCATTAACTCGTCAGGGTTATATGTATTCATGGGGTGGATGTCACTCTATGAGTCAGATTGCAAACCCTAACTGGACTAAGTTCGACTGTTCAGGTCTAGTTAACTGGGCTCATTATCAGGCTGGTGTTAATATTGGATCAAATACGACTAAGACATTATGTGGTGTAGGAACACAGGTAGATCGTGGTTCTATGCAGGCTGGTGATATTATTTTATTTAGTTCAAATGGTTCATATTCTGGTGTTCATCATGTTGGTATCTATATTGGTGGTAACCGTATGGTACATGCCCCTTCAAGTGGTAAACCAGTACAGGTTGCAACATTAGGAAATGGTTATTGGCAAAGAGAATTTTACCAGGCAAGAAGATGTTATTAATTAGTGTCGAAAACCCCATAGGCTTGCTTATGGGATGAAAGCCACATAATTAAAAGAATTAAGATTAATAGAATCAAAGTATTGAATAGTGGAATCAAAATAGTATAAAATAAGCATCAGGGAGATTGACTATACTTCCTTATCGAAAGATAGAAATTTACCGTTAATGTGGTCGTTGGACTGCTTGGTAATAACAGTTCTTACGTAAATAGATTTATACTTGTATTCCAAAGTCTGAAAATGATGTACGATTACAAGCTAAACTTGATAGTAAGAACCCCATGGGCTTGCCCGTGGGAGTAGTCAGTAAAAGGAATGCAAGGCATTCCTTTTTTAGCGCAAATAAAAAAAACGGTTTAACCGTTTTTCTTTTTTAAGATGACTTTTGTAACGATAATGATTAATACTAATACAATCGCAGATGAAATATAGAAAGTATTCATTAGTGGTGGTTTACTGAACCATTTAGTAGACTTTGCAATCATACGTGCAGCTAAAGCAATTGAGTAACCAGTAGAAGCAGCACCTACTAAAGCAAGTAATGCTTTGAATAATTTTCCTGTAACTTCAGTAAATAAAATTGCGATTGCAAGAGTACATAACGCAATGAATATATAAATAACTAATTGCATCGGGGAAACCTCCTTTTCATACTTAGTAAAAGATATCATAAAATCCCCTTTTTTGCAATTGTGTTCGATTAATTAAACAGTAATATGTCTGATTCCAATATGATAATGTCTCAATGTATCCAAGTTGATATTGTCCCAATTGGGAC
>NZ_QTUM01000088.1:0-6119 GCF_003435615.1 Catenibacterium sp. AM22-6LB | reverse complement strand
TCGCCCCCACAGTGGACTTTCACCACCTAGATATATGCCATGCCCGGCATACAAAAAACCTCCCACTTATTTATTCCTTCATAAGTGAGAGATTTCTTAATATTTTATCCTAAAACTTTTCTAAGTTTAGTAATAAATTCATCAACATGTTCTTTTGTGATTATTAGAGGTGGTAATAAACGAATTACCTTTTCACCAGCAGTTACTACAATAACACCTTCATCAAGTAATGCCTGGACATATTTCTTAGCTGGGACATTTAATACAATTCCCTGCATTAATCCTAAACCTCTATGTCCTACAACACAATCATAGTCTTTGACTACTTTATCTAATTCTTCTAAAAGATATTCAGATACTTCTTTACAGTTTTCTACAATTGAATCCTTCTTTAAGATATCAAATACAGTAGAGACTGCAGCAGTCACAAATGGATTACCTCCATAAGTACTTCCATGGTCTCCTGGTTCCATTGCCTTCGCAAACTTTGCATTAGCTACAAATGCACCTACTGGTACACCACAACCAATACCTTTTGCAAGACATACAATATCAGGTAAGATATCATACTGGAAATAAGTCATGATTGTTCCTGTTCTTCCCATACCACACTGTACTTCATCAAGAATAAGACAGATATCTTTTTCATCACAGATTTGTCTTAATCCCTGTAAGAATTCTTTTGTGCAAGGATTGACACCACCTTCACCCTGTACTGGTTCTACAATAATAGCACCTGTATGATCAGTAAGTAGTGCTTTAACGCTTTCTAAGTCGTTTAAAGTGGCATATTTAACACCTTCCATTAATGGACCAAAAGCCTGCTGATAATGGGCATTACCAGTTAACTTAACAGAACCTGTAGTACGTCCATGGAATGACTGATGGAATGCGATGACTTCACTATCAGCCTTATGGTGTTTTAAGAAGTAGTATTTACGTGCAAGCTTTAATGCCCCTTCAGTTGCTTCTGCACCTGAGTTACAGAAGAATGCCTTTGAAAGACGAGTTGCCTCCACTACTTTCTTAGCTGCTTCAATGGCAGGAACAGTATAGAAATAATTAGACACATGAGTTAATGTCTTTAACTGCTTTTCTACTGCTTCTACATAGGCAGGATAACCATATCCAAGAGAATTGACACCAATACCACTATAGAAATCTAAGTATTTATTACCTTCTGTATCATAGAGATATACACCTTCTCCATGATCTAAAACAGTATCATATCTACCATAAGCATGAAGAAAATACTGTTCTCCTTCTTCATAATACCCCATTACTACTCCTCCTGATAATTCAAAATGATTTTCATATACATATCCACAACAGACTGTAATACAGATTCATTAAAATTGAATGTACCTGTATGGAGTCCACTTTGGAATTCCTTTGTTTTAGTACCGACAAAGATAAATAGACCTTTTACCTCTTTCTGATAGAAAGAGAAATCCTCAGCAAGCATGAGTGGTTCATCTAATTCTTTTAATGAAGTAATTGATGAGACATAGTTAAATAGCTTTTTATCATTGATGACAGCTGGATAGAATGGTGGACAGCTCCACTCAATTTGACATCCATAGGCTTCTTCAAAACCTTTATTAATACGTCCAATAGAATCTGTGAGATGGGCAAACATTTCATCACTATAACAACGTACTGTGCCATGGAATTCTGTTTCCTTGGCCACACTATTACGTGCTGTACCACCATGAATTTCTCCAATATTCATAATAGCTGGATGGAATGGTGTCTTCATTCTTGTCAAAATATGCTGGTATTCATTAATTAAAGAACAAGCAATAAGTAATGAGTCTACACCTTCATGAGGTAAACCTGCATGAGCCCCTCTTCCTATTACTTTTACATCTAATTCACCACATTCAGCCATTAAACCACCTGGTTTAGAAGCAATCACACCTTCATCTAATAACGGCATCAAGTGAATACCAAAAATAGATTCTACATTAAACTGTTTTAATAAACCTTTTTCACAGACAATACGTGCCCCTCCAGGAGATTCTTCAGCTGGCTGGAAGATTAAAAGAATATCATAAAGAATAGGTTCTTTATTCTCTTTTAAAGCCTTCGCAAAGCCTAGAAGTGCAGTCATATGGCCATCATGTCCACATGCATGCATGATTCCTTTATGGGTAGAGGAAAAATCTACACCTGTTTCTTCATTGACAGGTAAGCCATCAATATCTGTTCTAAAAGCCACTGATTTACCATAGCCATGATCAATAAAGACATAAAGTCCTGTTTCTAATAATGGCTGTGGCTGATACCCCATCTTTTCCAGTTCTGCTTTTAGATAAGCTGTTGTTTGTATCTCTTTTAATCCTAGCTCAGGAATCTGATGTAGATTCCTGCGCCATCTCTTTAAATCATCCATGATTAGATCTTTCTTAAATCATCCATTAACTGAGTCTTATCTTTTGTCTGGTCGTCTTTTTCTTCTTTCACAATACGAGCTGGGTTACCAACTACTACTGCACCTGCTGGTACATCCTTAGTAACGATAGAACCTGCACCTACGACAGCACCCTTACCAATTCTTACACCTTCAATAACAACCGCATTGGCACCAATTAATACGTCATCTTCTAAGACAACTGGGTTTGCTGAAGGGGGTTCAATAACACCTGCAAGCACTGCACCTGCACCAACGTGACAATGTTTACCAACTTCAGCACGTCCTCCAAGTACTGCACCCATATCAATCATAGAACCTTCACCAATCTTAGCACCAATGTTGATAACTGCACCCATCATGATAACTGCATTATCTCCGATAGTGACATGTTCACGGATAAAGCAGCCTGGTTCAATACGAGCATTGATATTTGTCATATCAATCATAGGAATCGCACTATTACGACGATCCTGTTCCATATAAGTTTCTGTAATCTTGTCTTTGTTTTCTTCTAAATAAGCACGGATTGCATCTAAATCTCCAATACAGATTTTTGAATCTTCTGTACCAAACATCTTGAATCCTTCAGCCTGAGGTAAATCATGACCATTGATATATACCTTGACTGGTGTTTGTTTTTTCGCATTTCCAATATACTGGATAATTTCTTCTGCAGTTTTAAGCATAGTCTTCCTCCTTTAATGTACCTTCAAAAGTAGTCCTTGCAGGACCTGTCATAAATATCTTCTTATCACGGAGTTCAATCTGTAAATGACCCCCTAATAATTCTACATCCACTTTCTCATCACACTTGTTGTTGAGATAACTTGCATACATCACAGCACATGCACCTGTACCACAAGCCATTGTTTCACCACTGCCTCTTTCCCATACACGCATCTTTAGATGTTCTCTATCAACAACCTTTACAAATTCTGTATTGACTGATTCAGGGAATAAAGAAGCATGCTCAAACTTAGGACCAATTGCTTCGATATCAAAATCAAGTGTATCTACATACTGGATGACATGCGGATTACCCATAGAAACAGCTGTACAATAATATGTATTGCCATCTATTTCAATAGGTGCATTCACCATCTCTACCTTAGAATAATTCACCGGAATATCAGAACATAGAGTAATTGGTTCACCCATATCTACACAGACACTTGTTACCTTTCCATCTTCTACATTCAATTCACAAGTTCTTATTCCTGCAAGTGTTTCAATCTTCAATGTTGTCTTATCAGTTAAGCCTTGATCGTATACAAATTTAGAAAAGCAGCGGATTCCATTTCCACACATCTTTCCTTCACTACCATCAAGGTTGAACATACGCATTCTGAAATCACATGTTTCACTTGGTAAGATGATAATGACACCATCACTGCCAATACCTATATGACGATTAGATACCTTCTTGATAAATGTTTCATCTGTTGGAACATTCTGATTGATTCCGTCAAAGTAAACATAATCATTCCCGATACCTTCCATTTTCAAGAATTTCAACATTTTCTTTTACACCTTTCTTGTTCATACTCTGAACTTAATGAAAGTATAACACAAAATTATCACTGTGACACTAACTAATATTTATACAAATTATCATAAGAATCGATGATCATAATCGTCTTCTCATCAATCATAGTAAAGAGATATTTCACAATATCACGATGTAAGGCAACACATCCCATTGTATAGTCATGAGTGCCAAAACAATGAAAGAAATACGCGCTGCCCTTACCTTTAATACATTCTTTATTATAGTTAAAGAAAGCAGTATATTCATAAGGCTTAGTATAATCTATCAAATGTTCATCATTTTCTTTTGTACATTGTGTATGATCTCTTACTTTTTCATCCACAAACTCATTATAATATTGTTCACCACACCAATAATCATCTTCAGTAATCTGATGATAATCCATCTTTGTACCAGGATCTGGCGCAATACCCATGAGTTTTCCAAAGGTATATTCACCGATCGGAGTCTGTCTTGCCCCTTCTTTTCCTTCACCCATGCCTCTTTGTCCAATAAGTGCTGGTGTTTCTAAGACAAGCTCCCATTTTTCTTCTTTCTTATAATAATAGAATGTCGCATGACTTGTATCATAATGATCAACACAAACCAAAAAGAGCTGATTTGTTTTCTTTGATGCTTTTAAAGAATCTATATCCATATAAATCCCTCCCTTCATCATTATATGAAAAAACAATCTGAAAATACAATTCCTTTCAGATTATTGACAAAATCAGATATTTAAAACTATCTATAAGACCTGTTGAGCTTTTCACAGGTCTTTCTTATCAAATCGATGAGTCATTTCTATTATTACATCCCATTTATAAGAAACAAAAAAGTCGCAAGACCACAAATTTTCTTCATTGGAGTGTGGACACTTACGACATTAACTATATATTCAATTTTGTATACTAACAGTCTAGAAAAGATAGTTTTTTATGATTCTCTTTTTAGTAATGTCTAGCATAATATTCATCAAATGTTAATTGACTCTCTTCTACCTTTTTAGCTAAATCCTTACCAACATAGCGAATATGCCATGATTCATAATGATACCCTGTCAAATCTTCTTTATCCTTTGGGTAACGTAGAATGAAACCATATTGACTTAATTGACTTAAAAACCAGTTATAGCAAGGATGATTAACAACATCCTCATATTTGTATTGATCTAAAGCAACATCAAGCCCTAGACCTGTTGTATGCTCACTATGACCAGGACGTGAACATGTTTCATCGGCCTTTGCAACATCATAGATTTCTACCATATGATTATAGATTTCTTTTTGCCAAAGTGTAGAACGATAGCCAGAAGTTACATATAACTCAAAGCCCTTTTGATAGCAAGCCTCTTGTAAAGCAATAAAATCATCATATAAGACTTTTCGAGCAGTATGTTTACTATAGGGAAGACCATACTTCTTAGCTCTATTATTGATTTCTACAAGATCATCGGGCGCATAGTTTTCATCTAACTGATAATATTTATTCACAATGGTATTTAAATCATTAGGATGTTCTTGTTTTATAATATGATCATAGAAATCATAATCACGATTCATATTTACAAGTGTAACAATCTCTTCTTTCGTTAGATGAGGATGCTTACTTTTATATAAATTATAACGTTCTTTGTATTCTGGATGTTCATAACTTATAGTTTTTATTTTTTTCTTTACAGATTTTTCTTTTTCTTTAGGCAAGAAACAGAAAAAACAGATCAATAATGCAAAAATAAGTGTTATTAATAGAATTCTCTTCTTTTTCATAGAACAACCTCGATTTCTTCTTGTTAATCATTTGTTCAAAACAATATACCATTACAACATTTTCACTAAAATCAAAAGATAAGACTGCTCACACATTTAGTTTATCATCAATATGAAAGGAACTATATGAAAATACAGTTCCTTTATTTATATAAAATAAAAACTCTGGTAAACCAGAGTTATTTTCAAATGGGGCGGCTGATGGGGATCGAACCCACGAAATGCCGGAGCCACAATCCGGTGTGTTAACCGCTTCACCACAACCGCCATATCTCTCG
Source organism: Catenibacterium sp. AM22-6LB (assembly GCF_003435615.1). NCBI lineage: Bacteria > Bacillati > Bacillota > Erysipelotrichia > Erysipelotrichales > Coprobacillaceae > Catenibacterium > Catenibacterium sp. AM22-6LB. The sequence goes on along the minus strand of NZ_QTUM01000088.1, from coordinate 128 downwards.
TAAGAGACAAGTAAGATTATATACAAGTGTTAATGGTTTGTAAAGAGAAAATTTAACTTTTTTTAAAGAATTCTGATTCCAATATGATAATGTCTTAATGTATCCAAGTTGATATTGTCCCAATTGGG
>NZ_QTUM01000087.1:341-6134 GCF_003435615.1 Catenibacterium sp. AM22-6LB | reverse complement strand
TTCTACAAAAACTAATTTATCTTCTTATTTCCAGTTTCTGCTTGCAATTCGGGATTTTTATATAAAAAAACACCTCAAGAATAATCTTGAAGTGTTTGAGATATTACTGTTCTTCTGGTAATTCCTTAAGATCATCATCACCAGTTACATAGTGTAAGATAGTCTTTGCAGCAGTTCTAGGGCCATCATATTCCTTACCCTTAATACCAAGTCTTGTACGAAGTACACCAACCTGTACACCCTGTTCAAACATCTTATGGAAGAATTCCTGTAATAATGGTTCTGTCTGTTCTTTTCTCTGAACTGGACCAAATGGGTTTGCGAAATAAGAGCCAACTAAACCATATTCAGTAGTAGTACCCTTAGCCATACGGTTACCAGCTCTGAATACCTTTAATGCATCTTCTTCATTGTCAAAGAATTCTAAGGCTTCACCTTCAGCTTCATAGTTATTAGCATATAAGAAGATATCTACATCATGATCAGCGATAACATCCTTATAATCAGTAATAGGAATTACGATACGTGCATTGACCTTATCTGGGTTCATGAATACAGATCTATCTAATTCCTTAAAGCTGTAACCAGCGTCTAAGTCATCAAGACGAACGAAGGCACCAACTTCTGTACCTGAAGTCTTTACTTTACCGTCAACTAATGATAAGCAACCCATATCATCATAGATAGTCTTGATATCTTCGATATAAGCTTCACCATAAGCCTTGATCTGTTCAATAGTTTCTGATTTACCAGCACCAGAGTCACCCATTACGACGATATTCTTTTCAGAACCATCATGTAACTTCATCTGGATCATAGCACCATGGATAGGTAATTTGTGGTGGTTGATGTTAGATACGTTGTGAAGTGTTAAACACATCTTCTTCATATATCCAAAGTAATCGAATTCATCACTTGCTGATAGTTTAGCAACCATCATATCGTTCTTGTCATCCTGGAAGAATGACTGGTCCTTCTTACCGTCTTCATAACCATATACATATACTAAATCTGGTTTATTATGTCTATATTCTGATTCATCAGCAAGTTCAAATAAGTTACATAAAGTAACACCCTGTGCCATAAACTTAGTATTGAAGTAAACGAAACATAATAACTTACCAACCTTTGCAGGGTAACATAACCACTGATCAGGATTAAATGTTAAGTCAGTAACTGGATTTGTTCTACTTTCTGGGAATACACCATCTCTTTTGTTTCTCTTAGAATAAGTGATAAATGGTGGATGAATAACAACCTGTTCAATGAATGGAACATCCTTTAAACATTCATAATCATCAGGTAAACCTGTAGTTAAGTGAGTAACAGTTAAACCAGCATTCACACCAGCTGTAATCTGTCTTAATACCTTATCGTTCTTACCTACAGCTCTCTGCATTGAACGATATACTTCTAATACAAGTTTTTCAAATTCTTCCTGAGCATCAGCGAACTGTACACTCTGGTAACCTGATTTCTTTGAGTCATTGAAAACAATTGCATATCTCTGAAGTTTTCTCCAGTATAAATAAATGTCTTCAATTAACTTTACGAACATATCACGATCTTCAAAATACACTGCATATTCTGGTCTTAATGCACAAACCTGTTCTGCATCAAGTACAAGTAATAACTTGAAAATGCTTCTTAAATCTCCTAATAAGAAGAAATCATCCGCATTGCGTTCATGTAAATAAATATATAACTGTGTTTCTAATCTGCGCTGATTCTTAATGAATTTCTCCAATACTTTAGAGAAAGATTCACTTTCCACTAATTCACATCTACTCTGACAGAATTCTTCAGAGAAGTTTAAGATTGCATTACCTCTAGTAATTTCGAATTTCTTAGCCATTTTTTCATCCTTTCTAAATAGATTATGCTAGCTCCTATCTACTTTAACCCCATAATAGCAGAGAAATTTACAATATGCAAAGCCTAATTTTGTAATTATCATATGTAAGCGTTATTATTTATGGAATTTAGTAAATTCCCATTTTTCGCTTGCTAAGTTAGTTAAATCTAATATGTAACATAAAAAAGACCTTTATCAAAAGGCCTTAAAGAATACTTTACCGACTATTTCTTTCTTAAAAGAAACAGCACCTATATAACGGGAATCAGTAGAATGGTTTCTATTATCCCCCATAATAAAGACATCACCTTTAGGAACTGTATAAGTCCAGTTAGTGTCTGTCATTTGTTCATTGATATATGTTTCATTGACTTTCTTACCATTACGGTAGAGTTCATGATCAATACATTCTATTGTATCACCCTGCTTGCCAATGACTCTTTTAATGATCTGTCTCTGCTGTCCTAATATATTACATTTCGCAATGACAACATCACCATATTTTACATCATCATAATGATAGAACTGCTTATTGACTAAGACAATGTTCCCTTCATGATAATTAGGTTCCATAGATTGTCCTTCTACATGAGAAATCTGGACAAAGAATAAGAAACCATATGTAAGAACTACTGTCACAAGAATAACTTTTACATATTCTAATATTGTTTGTTTCATATTTTTCATTTTAATCACCGAAACGATTATACCATAGTTTTAGGATAATTCCTTGAATAAACTAAAAATAAAGGGAATAGGAACAATGCTTGCGCATAAATCAGCTATAGGCTGAGATAAGACTAAGCCTGTAATACCCCATATGTGAGGCAATAGGATAACAAGTGGGATAAAAGCCAAGCCACTTCTTAAAGCTGCTAGGAATGTCGCTATAACGCTTCTACCAATACTTTGGAACAACATATTTGCACCAATACTAATAGCCATAAAGAATATCGCAATACATTCAAATTTCATCGCAAGCTGCGCAATAGAGAGTACTTGACTATCCTGTGTAAAGAGTAAGAGAAGCGGTTTTGTGAAGCATAAACAGATGACACTAATAATACTTAATAGAATAGTAGAAAGAGTCACAGTGAAGATAAATGCTTGTTTCAATCGATCGTATCTTTTTGCACCATAGCTAAATGCTGATACTGGCTGGAACCCCTGTCCTATTCCCACTCCTACTGAGAAGATGAGATTAGATATACGACTCACAACACTCATTGCTGCAATCGCTTCATCTCCATAGATTCCTGCCGCAAAGTTAAGAGTCATAACACTGATACTATTTAATCCCTGACGACATAATGAAGGGAATCCTACCGCAACAATACTTCCAATGACATGTTTTTCTAAACTTACATATTGCCATTTAAAACAGCTTTGTGTCTTTCCTTTGTGATACATAGAATAGAGAATGAATGCACTGATATACTGAGACAGGGCAGTAGAGAGTCCTGCACCTGTGACACCCATATGAAATATGCGCATAAAAATATAATCACCAAAGATATTAATAATAGAACCTGATGTGAGTCCAATCATTGCAAGTGATGCTTGTCCTTCATATCTTAGTATATTATTCATCACACATGATGAAGTCATAGCAGGTGCTGCAATCAAAATAAAGAAGGCATAGGCTCTTGCATAAGGTAGGATAGTTGAAGTAGAGCCCATCAAATACATAAGTGGATTTAAGAATATAAGACCTAGTATCGCAATCAAAGCACCAAAAAAGAGTGAGCCAAAAAAGCTTGTAGATGCAAATATACGTGCTTCTTCTACTCTTTTTGCCCCTAGTCTTCTTGATATATTTGCGCCTGCCCCATGTCCAAACATAAAGCCAAAGGCTTGTAATATCGCCATCAATCCAAAAACAATCCCTACTGCACCTGTAGCACTTGTCCCTACTGTAGAGACAAAGTACGTATCAGCCATGTTATATATATTAGTGACTAACATTGAGATAGTTGTTGGTAATGCGAGAGTAAGTATCAGAGAAGGGATTGGCTGCTTGATCATTCTCTCATACTGTGATTCATATTGTGTCATATAACTTTCCCCTTTTAGTTATTTATTATAAAACTACATCACACTTAAAACAATCAAGGTTCACTTTCTGAAAAAATTGTGATAATGTAAGAGATGCGAGGTATGAGAAAATGTATAAAAAAATATTAACACTAGTATTATGTGCTTTCTTTGTATTAACTGGATGTTCTTCTAAAACAGCTGTTAAATCACAAGCGAGTACATATGCAGTCCTTACTAAAAAGAAAAAGAGTGAGCTTCTTAAGATGAAGAAACACTATGATCTTATTGTAGTGAGAAGTAAAGATTTAACTACAGAAGATATGAAGGTTTTAAGAAAGAAGTCTAAACAGATTTATTTCTATATGAGTTTAAAGAAACCACATCACAAAGCTGAAACTTTAAAGGCTGATGGTATTTTTATCAGTAAGATTGATAATGCAGATGCATTAGATGCTCTTATTAAAGAAGCAAATCAGAATAAGTTAAAAGTTATTGTGAATAATGCCTATGATTATAGAGAAACTGTTTATAAGAATTCTAAGATGGTTGCAGGTGTAAACCAGACTTGTATGATGACTAAGAAACAGGGTAAGAAATATGTAAAACAGGATACTGAAGTATCAACACGCTTAAAGAAATATTTAAGCACATGTCAGGAAAAAGGTATTGCGACTTATTTAGTTGAATATACTAAAAATCTTAACTGGAGAGCTGCAATCACTGCATATTGTAAGAAGCATCATATTACTTACTACAATCCAACTATTAAATAAGACACATGGAAACATGTGTTTTTCATGTACAAAAAAGACCTCCGAAGAGGTCCATTAATAGAAAACCCGAGCAAACATCGTTTGCACAATGCCGCTACTGTAAAAGAATATCTTTTTTCATCTACTGCAATGTTACACCGTCTAAAACCAACTGTCAACTACTAATCCTAGAAATTTGAAAGTTCCTTGGACTAATTTATTTGTCTTATAATAATTAGAATTTCTATCATTTCTTCTTATCAATTTCTTCAATTCCCCACTTTCGTATAATGCAACTCCTTCACTTCTTACCATTTTCTTATGCATATACAACAACGTGATGATTTGCTGAATTCTCGCATTACTCATTTTATTCTTTCGAAAGTTAGAATTCATATGTGGAATACATATCAATTCCTTTATAATCTCTTTATTTGTATGATGTTCTGCAGTATGAGGTCTTAAATTATTCAATACAATTACTATGAGCCGCCCCATTTCTATTTTTTTTACAAGTTAATAGCCTATAATAATCATCTATCATTTCTTTGTCAGAGTATCGCTTAGCACAATAGTGATAAAATCCAACTAATTCTCCAAACGATACAATTTCAATAAATACCCAAACAGGATAATTACCTTCATACTTTTCAATAATATCTCTAATGAATCAATATATTCTTTGGCAACTTGATAACCATCCTCATCATACTCATCTATTTTTCTTAATAATTGTAGCTTCGTGTGATGTTCAATATCTAAAGCCATCTCTACTATTCTATAACGAAGACGCATATCAATGATCGACATATCAACTAGATAGGCAAACTCCAACCTAATATATTTACCCTTATTTTCTCCACCTGGATGCTTATCATAATTTTTTCTGAAAGAAGTCAACTTATAATAATTATTGTTGTACTTGAGATATTGTTTGGCTGATTCCTCATCCATGATATTGAAAAGTATTCCCTTGTCTTTCAAATGTTGAATCTGTTCATCTAGAGATAATCTTGGTTTATCATTTTCCATCATCAATCTGCCACTCAAAATGTGGTTAAATATACCCACATCGAGATAATGTAAGTTCTCACGAACATTACTTACTATGTCATCGTGTATGCTTTTGATTGACCGAAATCATATCTA
>NZ_QTUM01000087.1:0-331 GCF_003435615.1 Catenibacterium sp. AM22-6LB | reverse complement strand
GATTGACCGAAATCATATCTACTCACAAGTTCTAGTGCACTCCATAGTCGTAAATTCCCGAAATAGCCTTCGGTACATACCTACGTTTGCGTTCATCTATGCAACTTCGTAAGTTGTAGCATCTCTCAGATTAAGTGCAGCATTGAAATCTCTGTCTTCGATATAGCCACAGTCACATCTGAAAAGTCTATCTGAAAGCTTTAAATCTTTCTTGATATTCTTGCAGCAGTGACATGTCTTAGATGATGGGTACCATCTATCTACAATTCGAAGTTCAATTCCATTCTCTTTGCATTTAGCTTGAAGCTTTGTCTTAAATTCATAAAACTTC
>NZ_QTUM01000086.1:0-6534 GCF_003435615.1 Catenibacterium sp. AM22-6LB | reverse complement strand
ATAGTGCACGTACGGTTTGATAAGGGACTAGCCTAGTGATAGGTTAGTCTACTTTCTTGGAGGTGAACAGTCATGAAAGATATATATAATAAAGCAATGGCTATATATGATGACTATCGTTATTATGTACCAAGCTTCTCTAGCGCCGCCTTATCATTTTATCTTATCATCCTGCTGATCCCTTCTATGACTATTATTGCAGTTGTAACATCTTCTTTGCATATAAGTGTAGATATTCTAGAGATGGGTATTAAAGAGTTTATACAGCCAGCTTATGCAGAGATGTTGATTGATACATTAAAGGGCAGTTCTTTAAATACAGTCTCTATATTAGTGTTTATTTGGTCTTTTTATGCTGTATCTAGAGGTGTAGGAAATATCTATGATATTTCTAAGAAGATGTTTGCGATAGAAGAAAGAACTGAATCAGTGATTGCCTGGTATATCTATGTCTTTAAGGTGACAATGTTGTTACTTGGTACATTATTGATTTCTATTGTATTACTTGCAACAGGACCTATATCTAAAGCATTTCATTTTTTATATGGCATTGCATTTATGCGCTTTGTCCTATTATTTCTTATTATGGTCCTATTTTTTATGGCTATCTATATGATAGTCCCAAGAGAACGTATCACATATCATGAAGCCCTTCAGGGAGCCTTTATAACTTCTGGTGGGATAGTGATTTTATATATTGCATTAAACTATTATTTTAAATATGCAGATTTTACATCTTTATATGGACCACTTACCTCAATCTGTGTTATCTTATTTGTATTTGATTGGGCAAGTGAGATTTTCTATGTAGGAATGTATTTAACTCATATTGCATACTTGAGGAGGAACAACGCAAAATGGCAAGAGAAGATTTTGGAAAGAGTAAACCAAGAAGAAAAAGCTTTAACAACGACAGAAAACCTAGAAAGGATAGCCGTAAAGGGTTCAACAAGGGGTCTGATAAAGGCTATAAGAAAGAAAATAGAGGGCCAAGAAAAGACTTTGACAGAAAGCCAAGAAGAGATTTTGACAGAAAACCAAGAGAAGACTTCGATAAGAAACCAGCAAGAGAATTTGATTCAAAACCAAGAAGAATTTCATCAAAACCAAGAAAAGAAAGAGAAGAAATAAATATCAAGAAGCTTGGTATTAATGGTGAAGGTATTGGTTATATTAAGAAGAAAGTTATCTTCGTACAGAATGCTTTACCATTAGAAATGGTTGAAGTAGAAATTGATAAGAAGACACAGACTTATATGTTAGGTCATGTGACTGCATATAAGAAGCCTTCATCAGCAAGAAAGGATCCTGAATGTGATCAGTACAATCAGTGTATGGGATGTGCTTTAAAGCATATGAATTATGCTGATCAGTTAGTTCATAAACGTGAATTATTAAAAGAAACACTTCACAAATATACAGATCTATCTGTAAAAGACTTGGATATCAAGCCTGTTGTAGGAATGAAAGAGCCAGAACATTATCGTCATATCGTTGCTTTCCCAATTACTTACTTCAGTGGAAAGTTATGTGTGGGCGTTTACCAGCGTGAAACAAAGTTCCTTACTTTAATGGATCATTGTCCTCTTCAGACAAAGAAGATCAATTCTTTACTAGTAAAGATCGAAGATATTCTTAATGCAAATAACTGTCGTGATTATAATGATAAGTTCAAGAAGGGCTTAAGATTCTTAATTGTTAGACAGATTGGTGAAGAAATGCAGGTGGCTTTCGTTACTGGACAGGATGGAATCAGTCAGACTGTGACTAAAGAAATCGCTGCATTGGATGAAGTGACTGCATTATATTATACAGTAAATACATCTCGTTATCAGGATTTCTATGAACAGGGATTCAAGAGAATTTATGGTCAGACACATGCACAGTATAAGGATTTCAAGATTTCAGTACGTTCTGATATGATCCTTAACCCAGAAATGGATGATGAAAAGACAAGACAGATTGCTTCTTTATTAGATAAGAAGGAAGAAGTATTGTCTATGGGTTGTGGTTCAGGAATTATGGAATTACAGCTTGAAAACAAAGTTGTCGCAATTGATGACAATAAGGTAAGTATCCATGATGCCACTGAAAACGCAAAGAGATTAGAATTAGACAACAAGTTATTTGTTGCAGGTCATGTCAATGATCAGGCAGCACATCATTTAAAGAATCATAGATATGATGCATTAATCATCAATGAAACTGTTGATGGTATGACTGAAGATTTATTGAAGTCTATTACTTTATCAGGTATTAAACATTTAATTATTGTATCTGATAACATGAGTACTCTCGCTAAAACATTACATCAATTAGAAGAAATGTATGATGTGAATACTATTATCTCACTAGATAAAGAACCACATACACCTCGCTTAGAAATTATTGTAGATTTAAAGCGTAAGTAATATGGAAATTGTATTAAGTATTATTTGTATTGTACTATTGGTTGTTGTTATTTATCTTCTCTATACAACACAGATGAAACTTCATGAGAAGATGGCTGAAACACAGGCAAATAGTTCATCTCTTGATAGACAATATAATTCTATTATTACGATGTTAAATGATGCGAGTACATCACTAGGTCAATCTGATACAAAAATAAATCAGATGATCAATGATATGCATGATATTAATGTAATTATGACCAATACAAAAAAGAGAGGGACTTTTGGTGAGTATCAGCTCTACCATATCCTATCTCTTTATTGTGGTGATAATTCACATATCTTTGAATCACAATATCATTTAAGTAATGGAAAAATAGGGGATGCAGCTTTACATTTACCAGGTAATACTAAAGTACTCATTATTGATTCTAAGTTTCCTATGGAAAACTATTTAAAGATAGTAGATAATCCTAAGGATGTTGTTTATCACAATGAATTCAAGAAGAATGTAAAGAAGCATATAGATGATATTTCTAGTAAATATATTACCGAGGAAACATTGGAAGAGGCGGTAATGTTTATTCCTAGTGAAGCCATCTATCTCTATTTATGTGATGAATGTGCTGATTTATATGATTATGCACATAATAAGAAGGTCTTAATGACATCTCCTTCTACACTTATGGGGGTTGTCTTTACGCTTATTAATATTACTAAAGACTTTAATCGTTCTGAGAATATTAAAGAAATAGAACAGCGTATTATTAAACTTAAAGAAGATACGAATCGTTTAGATGAACGTTATGACAGAGTCATGAAGAACTTAGGTTCTCTTGAAAAGAGTCTGAAGGAACTAGAGATATCTAAAAATAAGATCAGTAAAACAATCAATCAAGCCTATGATGGTGCTATAGAAGAGGAGTAATCCTCTTCTATTTTTTTACGTAAAAAGGAGGGGAAAACCCCTCCAGTCTAATTTACAGAATCACTTTTATTCATGCTTTCAAGATATGTAAATATATCTTTCGCATTATCACTATAATCACAACTTAGAACAGCCAATGACATCAATAAGAATAGATCACTATAATTACTTAATTCTAAGTCTATACCAATCGCATTCTCATCTCTTACTCCCACTAATTCCTGCTGCTCATGCGCAAAACCATGATCCACTGCCTTAGAAACAAGCAGTTCGTAGTTTCCTTCATAATAACTGGAAACAAAATCATTAAAATCCTTACCGACAATCTCTATTACATTTTCAATTGTCTCATCAGATTCTTCTGCAAGTGTATTGATAAACTGTTCTAACATCACAACAACATACTCAATTACACTATCCGCATTTGCAGTCTCTTCGTTATATATGACATACATGCCTTTGTCATCATAGTAAGATGTAAATAAATGTTTCATTAATCTTCTTTACCTAATGTTGCAACCATAACAGCTTTAATTGTATGAAGTCTATTTTCTGCTTCATCAAATACAACAGAGTTTTTGCTTCTGAATACTTCATCATCCACTTCACGAACATCTAATCCCTGTTCATGTTTTACTCTGGCTGTTTCTGTTTCGAAATCATGGTAAGATGGTAGACAATGCATAAATAATGTATTGTCATTATGTGTCTTACTCATTAATTCTTTGGTTACTTTAAATGGACTTAATAATTCCACTCTTGGCTTATACAATGATTCATCTTCACCCATTGAAACCCAGATATCACTATAGATAACATCAGCACCATCAACTGCATCTGTATCATCAGTAATAGTCAAACTTCCGCCAGACTTTTTACATTCTTCCTGACAATAAGCCACAACTTCTGGATCCATTTCTAATGATTTAGGACCTAAACATACAAAATGCATTCCCACCTTACATGCACCATACATTAATCCATAACATACATTATTTCTAATATCACCAGTAAAGACAAACTTAATTTCATTTAAAGGCTTATCAAGATGTTCCTGAATAGTAAGGAAATCAGCTAAAGTCTGAGTAGGGTGGTCAACATCTGTTAAACCATTCCATACAGGTACTCCTGAATACTTAGCTAATGCTTCAACATTTTCCTGCTTAAATCCTCTAAATTCAATCCCATCAAACATTCTACCTAGTACTTTCGCTGTATCTTCAATTGACTCCTTCTTTCCCATCTGTGACTGAGTCAAGAAACTAGCATGTCCTCCTTCATCAAGAACACCTACTTCAAAAGCACATCTTGTACGTGTAGATGTCTTTTCGAATAATAAGGCAATATTCTTACCTTCAAGTGAATGACCAATCTTTCCTGCTTTCTTCTTAGCCTTTAGCTTTTTAGCTAAGTCTAGAAGATAATAGATTTCTTCTTTAGTATAATCCTTAAGTGTTAAAAAACTTCTCCCGTGTAAATCCATAATTATACTTCCTTTCTACTTATATTTCTTTACCTACTACTTTACCAATTTCTCGTAATTCTTCAATAAGTTTTGTATATTTTTTAGGCTTTAATGACTGAGCCCCATCACATAATGCATGTTCTGGATCATTATGTACTTCAATAAGTAATCCATCACATCCTGCTGCCACACTTGCCTTAGCCATTGGTTCTACTAACCACCATTTACCACCAGCATGTGATGGGTCAATGATTACAGGTAGATGAGTCATTTTTCTAAGTACTGGAATAGCCTGTAAGTCTAGAGTGTTTCTTGTATATGTTTCGAATGTTCTTACACCTCTTTCACATAGGATGACATTCTCATTACCACTTGCCATGATATATTCTGCACTCATGATCCATTCCTGATATGTTGCACTTAAGCCTCTCTTTAATAGGATAGGTTTCTTAACTCTTGCACCTACTTCCTTAAGTAAAGTGAAGTTCTGCATGTTTCTTGCACCAATCTGAACTAAGTCTACCTTTTCATTGAATTCATCAATATCATCAGCACTCATAAGTTCTGATACGATTGGTAAACCTGTTTCCTTCTTAGCAGCTACTAAGTAATCTAGACCAGTAGAACCTAATCCCTGGAATGCATATGGAGATGTTCTAGGCTTGAATGCACCACCTCTAAGCATATTAGCACCAGCTGCTTTTACTTCCTTGGCAATCTCAATAACCTGTTCTTCTGATTCTACAGAACAAGGACCAGCAATAAGAGCCATATGGCCTCCACCTACTTTTACACCATCTACATCCACAATAGTATCTTCAGGATGGAATGCTCTGTTAGCAAGCTTATAAGGCTGTTCAACTCTCATTACCTTTTCTACATTAGGTGAAACTTCAATATCTCTAGGATCTACTTTAGTCGTATCACCAATTACACCAATAATAGTAGTTTCATGACCAGTAGAAACATGTGGTTCTAAACCATAGCTTTCAATCTTGTCAGTTACTTTCTTAATATCGTTTTCATCACATTTTGGTTTTAATACAATAATCATAATTTTTTCCTCCAGGTATATAAAAAGTCCCTCTCGATTATAAGGACGAGAGGGACTTCGCGTTACCACCTTATTTTATCCATATATCACTATATAGACCTCTGTGAGTACTATCATACTCTGACGATATAACGGTCGTACCCGTGGATACTTACTTCATTTCAATATCCCGACTCCTTGATGTATTTCATTCACATGGATCATTCCCTCTCAGCACTAGGAACTCTCTGTAAATCCAAAAACTGAATGTTCTTTTCAATTCGCTGTCTTTTTTGTATATGAATCTAATATAAGAGCCTTAAAACCAAATGTCAATGATTTTTATAAAGTAAGCGAATACATTTAGAAAAAATAAAAATATTTCTTTTTATGCTACTTATATGAGTGAAAATTTATTCAAATAGTATATGTGTTAGAAAAAATTATGAGAAGCACATCAAAATAAACCATTTTTTTCTTGAAAACATCCCTTATGCATACTATAATAATAACGTTGTCAATGCCCTTGTGATGAAATTGGTAGACATAGCAGACTCAAAATCTGCCGGCTTCAAACCCGTACCGGTTCGAGTCCGGTCAAGGGCACCAACTGTTAATGATTAAGCTGGGATAAATTCTCAGCTTTTTTTTGTGTCTAAAAAAATTGGATAATAGAAATCAAGTAAAAATTCAAAAAAATAATCAGTAATTTTTC
>NZ_QTUM01000085.1:0-6741 GCF_003435615.1 Catenibacterium sp. AM22-6LB | reverse complement strand
GTTAAGCATCATAACGGCGACGATAGTGTGAAGACGCGACAATAGCAAGCTGCCAGGTCGCAATTTAAAAATGCGATGAGCCGATGAGTCAAGTACCGCTTGACTCGTTTTTTTTACTCTTTTTCTTGTCTCTTATACCTATAAATGATATAGTAGTTGAGAACTGGTTCGAGAGCCAAACCCAGTATAAAAAACTAAGAACATATGAATATAATTCATGATGTTTGGCTTCTAACTGTTCTTTAGAAGAAGGAGAAAATCGAATATGAAAAAACTAGACGTTAAAACGATTGCACTAAACGCAGTCATCGCTGCAGTCTATGCAGCACTTACTATCGGCTTAGCGCCAATTTCTTATGGTCAGGTGCAGATGAGAATTTCAGAAGTAATGATCTTCCTTGCATTCTACAATAAGAAATATATCCCAGGATTAGTATTAGGATGTTTCATTGCGAACGTTCCATCATCTCTTGGTGCATATGATATGGTATTTGGTACATTTGCGACTTTACTTGCAGTAGTTGCTATGAACAAAGTATCTAATCGTTATGTTGGTGGTATCTTAGGTGGATTAATCAACGGTATCATTGTTGGTATTGAATTAACACTTGCATTCCATACACCATTCCTATTAAATGCAGTTTATGTATTTGTAGGTGAAGTTGTTGTATTAGAAATCGGTGCATTCTTATTTGGATTATTAGAAAAGAATGAACCAGTATTAAAGATTATTAAAGCATAAAAGAACCTTCGGGTTCTTTTTTTGTGAACTATTAGTTCTCTCTTAAAAAAGTTATTCACACCTATTGCGTACTTTTTTTACGATTCTAATGTGAATACTTGTAATTGATCTTTAAATAATAAAGAATAGTAGTAAAGAAGAGAGGAACTTATATGACACTTACAATTGGATTTATTGGAAATGGTAAAAGCACTAATCGTTACCATATGCCATTTATACTTACAAGAAAAGATAAAATAAAAGTAAAAACAATTTATAATCGTTCTATTCACTTTGATACTTGGAAGAAAATAGAAGGTATTCATTACACAGATAATCTAGATGAATTACTCAACGACAAGGATATTCAGGTTGTAGTAGTGACTTTAAAATCAAGTCTTCATTATGAATATGCAAAGAAAGTATTAGAAGCAGGAAAACATTGCGTAGTAGAAAAGCCATTTGCATCTAGTTATACACAGGCAAAAAAACTATTTGATTTAGCTGAGTCTAAAGGACTCATGCTTCAATGTTATCAAAATAGAAGATTTGACAGTGACTTCTTAACTGTTCAGAAGGTCATTGAATCTGGGAAACTTGGGGATCTATTAGAATTAGAAATGCATTTTGATTACTATCGTCCAGAAGTACCAGAAAGCATTCATGAATTCTCAGTAATTGATTCTTATCTCTATGGTCATGCTTGTCATACCTTAGATCAGGTGATCTCTTATTTTGGTAAACCAGATCATGCACATTATGATGTACGTCAATTATTAGGTGCAGGACGTATGAATGATTATTTTGATTTAGATCTTTATTATGGAACTCTAAAGGTCTCAGTAAAATCATCATATTTCCGTATAAAAGAGCGTCCTAGCTTTGTTTTATATGGTAAGAAGGGAATGTTTACTAAAACCAAAAAAGACCGTCAGGAAGCGGATTTGAAACATTTCTATATGCCTTATGAACATGAGGACTTTGGCTTAGATACCCCAGCTGATTATGGCACTCTTATCTATGATGAAGAAGGGCATTATCATGAAGAAAAGGTAGAAACAGTAAAAGGTGATTATGGTTACTACTATGATGCATTGTATGAAACAATCATCAATCATAAGCCACAGCTTGTTACTAAGGAGCAGACATTATTACAGATGAAGATATTAGAAGATGCTATTAAAGGATTAAAATAGGAGGAACTATCATGAAATTAGGTATTGTAGGATCAGGAATGATCGTTAAAGACTTTTTAAAGATGTTTAATGAATTAAGCGGTATTGAACTATTAGGTATCTCAGCACGTAATGAAGAGAACTTAAAGAACCTTTGTGTTCAGTATCCTATTGAACGTTATTATTTAAGTTATGAAGAAATGTTGGAAAATAAAGATATTGATACTATTTATGTAGCTGTACCAAATGATTTACATTTCATTATGTCTAAAAAAGCGCTTCTCGCAGGTAAAAACGTAATATGTGAAAAACCATTCACGACTAATCTTAAAGAGGCCTTAGAACTCAAGGAAATCGCTGAAAAAGAGGATTTGTTCCTTTTAGAAGCTATTCCAAATCGTTTCTTCCCTAACACATATCTATTAAAAGAAAAGGTAAAGGAATTAGGCAATATTCGTGTGATTAACTTTAACTTCTCACAGTATTCATCAAGATATGATCGTTTTAAGAAGGGAGATATTGCGCCTGCTTTTGATCCAAATCATTCAGGTGGTTCTTTAATGGATTTAGGTGTTTATAACATCAATCTTATTATGGAACTTTTTGGTAAACCTGAAAATGTAAATTATTATCCTAATATTGAAAGAGGAATTGATACATCAGGTGTACTTGTGATGGATTATGGTTATATGAAAGCAGTTTGTGTTGCTGCAAAGGATTGCCAGGCACCGCTATCTTCTACTATTCAGGGAGATGAAGGTTATATTGTCATGAGAAGTCCATCAAGTCAGATTACTGAATTCCAAATGGCTTTTAATAAGCAGGAAGAAGTGACTTATAACGAAAACGGACCACATAACCGTATGTATTATGAATTTGTGGAATTAAAGAAAATCATTGAAACAAATGATAAAGAAAAGATGGCTACACTTTTACAGGATACATTAGATGTTATGGAAGTACTCACTGAAGCAAGAAAAAAAGCAGGGGTTATATTCCATGCTGACTAAGAGATGTTCAACATCTCTTTTTTTATATCTTTAAATCCTTATGAACTAATCCAATGAGAAATAGAATAAGAATTGTGACTAAGACAGTAATCACAAATAGCTCTAAAGTATTCTGTTTAGGCTGTTCTTTCCCTTGAACTGTGACTGAAGCATTCTTATTTGTATTATTTGTATTTTGAACTGTTTCTGTAAGAATAGGTGAATAAGCCTGTACAGAGGTTGGCTGTACACAGCCAATCACTAACATAATTACAGATAAACATTTGATTAATCGCATCATGATAGAGTTACTCATTGAAATGCCTTCTTTCCCCATATACAACTGTATTCTAGTCCTCATATAAACAATCGTCAATATAACAAGCGCTTACAAATATATAAAAAAGAGAAGAAAAATTCTTCTCTTAATGATGAAAGTTCGTATGTCCAGTAGAGAGCTCTGGTCTTTCAAGACCAGCTTTTTTGCCTGCTTCAATAGACTTAAGAAGCCAGCTCATATTCTTTGCGATATTCTGCATAGTCGCAACACCTTCTGCATCTTTATATACATCTTCAGGTTCACTTCCAAAGACTTCATTCCAATAATTGGCAGATACAATAGGCATATGAGAAATACTGAAATGTTTGTTGACAACATCCATGCTTGCCACCTGTCCAGCACGTCTTGCACTAAAGATACAAGCTCCAGGTTTATAGACAAAGACACTCTTATTTGAATAGAAGGCTCTGTCTAATACTGCAAGTAATCTTGCACTCGGATGAGCATAGTAGACAGGTGAGGCAAAGATAAAGCCATCACAATCTTTTGCTTTTGTAGTGATTTCATTGACTACATCATCAAATACACATTGATGTTCAGTTACACACTTCTTACAGTTCATACAATCCGCAATAGGCTGATTGCCAATAAAGATGATTTCTGTTTCAATACCTTCTTCTTTGAATGTTTCAGCCATAATATCTAAAGCTGCACGTGTACAGCCATTATTACGGGAACTTCCATTAATCATAAGTACTTTCATAGATTCACCTCCTTATGGTAAAGGTTTACCACTTGCTAGATAAAGATCATACCATTCCTGACGTGTTAATTCGATATTCGTAGCTTCTGCTGTTTCAATTAAATGTTTAGGAGAAGTTGTACCAGTAATTGCTTGAATATGGGCAGAGTGTCTTAAAATCCATGCAGTCGCAATTGTGGCAGGAGTAACATTATATTTCTTTGCTAGATCATCAAGAACGTTATTTAATTTCTTATAATCAGGATGATTTAAGAAAGTCCCTTCAGCCCAGGATGCCTGCACAATACTCCAAGCCTGGATTGTAATATCATTTAAACGACAATAATCAAGCACACCGCCATCTTTATCAATCGCAAAGTCTTCCTTCATATTCATGTTCATACCACTATCAATCATCACAGAATGCACAATAGAAAGTTGTAACTGATTAATAATAATAGGATGTTTAATATACTTCTGTAATAAGGCAATCTGTCCTGGTGTATGATTAGATACTCCAAAGTATTTGACCTTACCACTAACATACAGTTCATCAAATGCTTCTGCCACTTCCTGAGGGTCACATAATGCATCAGGTCTATGTAATAAAAGAATTTCTACATGATCAGTATGGAGTCTTTTTAATGACCCATTGACGGCATTTATAATATACTCTTTAGAAAAGTCATAACGTTTCCCAGGTACAATGGCACACTTTGTCTGAATAATCATCTTTTCACGATATTCAGGATGTTTTTCAAGAACTTGTCCAAATAACTCTTCTGACTTTCCTCCACCATAAATATCAGCATGATCAAAAAAGTTAATACCACAATCTAATGCAGTCTTCACAAGTTCCTCTACTTCCTCAATACTCTTATCTGCAATACGCATGCAGCCCAAGGCGATTTCAGATACTTTTAAATCAGTTTTTGGTAGATCATAGTACTTCATATTAAATACCTCTTGTATAAGTCTTTAACCATTCATTTTCTTCATCAGTTAAGTATGGCTTTAATGATTCTCTTACGAATTCATGATACTTATTCAATGCTTCTCTTTCATCAGTTGTTAGTAAAGAAACATCAAGACCATCTAAGTCAATAGGACATAAAGTAAGAGGTTCAAACTTCATCCACTGGCCATACTCATTCTTGATATCTTCAACACATAATAATTCATTTTCTAAACGGATACCAAACTGACCTTCAATATAAACACCAGGTTCATCCGTTGTAATCATACCTGCTTCCTGAATTGCAGAAGGCTTACGTGGATCACGTAAACGTGGTCTAATATCATTTGGTCCTTCATGGACATTTAAGAAATGACCAACACCATGACCTGTACCACACTGGAAATCAATATGCTGCTTCCATAACTCATGTCTTACAAGACCATCAATCCAGATACCATTTGCACCATATAAGAAAACAGCTTCCTGCATCTTCAACATAGCCTTTAATACATATGTGAAGTATTTTCTTTCAGTCTCACTGATTTTACCTAAGATGAATGTACGTGTAATATCAGTTGTACCATCTAAATACTGTCCACCTGAGTCAATAAGAAGCATACCTTCTTTTTTAACATGAACATCATGTTCATGAGATGGATGATAATGCATTAATGCCGCATTTTCTTTATAAGCAGTAATTGTATTAAATGAAATATCAGTAAATAATTCCTGTGCTTCTCTAAAGCCTAATAACTTATCAGTAATAGAACATTCAGTCGCATCATCAGGCATAGAAGTCTTTAACCAATACATGAACTTAGTCATTGCTACACCATCTTTTAAATGGGCATGCTTTGTATTTTCAATTTCTACATCTGACTTAATACTCTTGAAGTATTGAGATGGGTTAGATCCTTCCATGATTTCACAGTCTATAAATGAATAAATGGCATAGTTAATAGCACTTAAATCTACAAGTACCTGACCACTTAATCTCTTTGTATCTAGATAGATATCATCATAAGAACGGATTTCAACACCATCATTCTTATAAGCTTCAATCATCGCTTCATCATAAGTACCATCCTGAAGATATAAATAAGCGTTATCTAAAGTAATAATACTAAATGCCATAGCCATTGGAGAATGAGGAATATCCTTACCTCTGATATTGAATGTCCATGCAATATCATCTAATGATGTAATGATGTGCGCATTACATTCATTTTCTTCCATATAACCACGAATCCATTCAAGTTTTTGTGCTGTGCTTTGTCCATGATACTTCACATCATAGATATAAGCAGGTTCATGAGAACGTTCTGGACGATTTGTCCATACATCAGTCATATCAATGTCTTTTAATTCAAAATCAGTTTCTCTATCTTCATCTAAATCAATGATAAATGAAGCAGTTGTTACTTTACCATTGAAGCCAAGTACATCACCATCATCAAGATGATCAATGAGGAAATCCTTCACACTAGGAACATCTGCATTACCCATCTTCATGAGTTTAATACCAGGATAGAGTTCTTTTTCTGCCTGAATGAAATAACGTCCATCAGTCCATAACCATGCTTCTTTCTGTCCTACAACTAGGACACCTGCAGAACCAGTAAAGCCGCTTAGATACTTTCTAAACTGGTCATGTTCGCCTACAATTTCACTCTGATGATCATCATCAGTAGGCACATAATAGAACTTGATATTTTGTTCTTTTAATCTTTTCTGTAATTCTTTTATCATTTTTTTATCACCCAAGATAAGTTTAACACAAATGAGAGAGATAAGGTATAATACAATTAGGAGATGATTAAGTGTGAAACAAAAATCAATCAAAACGTATAAAAAAAGACGAACTTAAAAACAAGTT
>NZ_QTUM01000084.1:0-7203 GCF_003435615.1 Catenibacterium sp. AM22-6LB | reverse complement strand
CTTGCCCGGTGGTGTGAGAGGACGAAAATAATTTTAATTATTTTCTCCTACTCGATTTTTTATAGCAAAAAAGCCTCTAATTAAAGCTACCTTTTAAAGGTCACCATTAGAAGCCTCTTTCTTACTAGAAAACCATTCAACAAGGCCGCTTTTTAAAAGCCACCCTATCTTCCAGCTCTCTTCACTAGTATTATACACATTTATCGTAAAATTACAAGTAAACTATTTGATTCTTTGTTGATTCTAAAGTGAAAAGTTAAATTCCACTTTAGGCGGGTCAAAGTTGCGTTTAGTCTTTCACATTTCTTCAATTGACTTTACTTTTACACCTAAAGGGATTTTATCATCATCCTTGTCTGTTTATTGAAATCTATTACTGCATATATAGAGGTAAGGAGCCTGTTTAAGGTATTAGAAAAGGAGTCAGAATTTCTGACTCCTTTTCTAGAAAGAACTATTACCCTTTATATACTTCCTGATCAATCATGTTTTCTTTCTTAGCTACAATAACTGAAGTAGAAGCATCACCAACTACATTAAGTGAAGTAACTAACATTTCAATAGGTCTATTGATTGAAAGAATTAATGAGTATGCAAGTAATGCTGCATCGTTTGTATAACCCATACCAGTTAAGATAGTAAATAGGATCACAGCACCTGCACCTGGTGCAGCTGGAGTACCAACTGATGCAATTAATGCAAGTACTGCAATAACTGCCATAGACATGAATGTTACTTTATATCCAGAACTTGCTGCAATAAACATAGCTGCAATAACCTGCATGATTGCTGTACCATCCATATTGATTGTCATACCTAAAGGTAATACAAATGATGCAATCTGATCATTTACACCTAATTCTTCAGTTACTGTTCTCTTATTGATTGGAAGAGTTGCAGCACTAGAAGAAGTAGAGAAACCAAATAAAGCAACCTTAACCATCTTCTTCATGAATGGCTTTGGATTTACTCTAGCCATAGACATTAAGTAGATTGGATAAGCTAAGAATAAATACATAAATAATGCAATAACAACTGTAACTACATAAGCAAGTGCTGGTCTTAATGAATCAATACCATAAATTGCGAATGTTCTAGTTAATAAGCAGAAGATACCAATAGGTGCAAACTTATTAACTACAAATGATAAGAATAAAGTAATAATCTTAGACACTTCTTCGAATAACTTCTTTAAAGTCTTTGTTTCATCTTCTAATGTATTCATTGCAAGACCCATAGCAACTGCAATAAATACAATGGCTAATACGTTACCATTAGTAGAGAAAGCTGAAATAAGGTTGTTAGGAATAATATTTAAAATAATGTTTAATGGGTTAGAACCAGTAGAACCCTGCTGGATTGTTATTGCTGCTTTACCCACTGCATTAAAGAAACCTAAACGATATACAATAGAGGCAACCACACCTGCAAAACATAATGCACATACTGTAGTAATAAAGAAAGTTAAAATAGTCTTAGTAGAAATTCTACCTAACTTCTTTGTATCTGTGATAGTTGAAATAGCTAATGTAATAGATACAAATACCATAGGTACAATAATAAGCTGTAATGAATTAACAAATAACTGACCTACAATATAGAAGATTCCAACAGCTTTAGTTGCTGTAGGTTGTGTAATATCCTGAAAGAATAAGTTATTGATCTTTGTCCAAAGATCAGTCTGACCACTACTTACTAAGTGTTCTCTTAACATAATGCAGCCAAACCCACAGGCAAGACCACAAATCATCGCAATTAACATCTTTTTAGCTAACTGCTTACCATTACTCGTTTTCATTTTTACCCTCCTGAATTTAATCCCAAAATTGAGATTATTATACACTATCTAGAACATAATGCAAATAGTATTCATAAAAATGTGAATTAGCATAATATTTTTATTTAGAACTATGATATAATAATCAGCAGGAGGAACTTATATGGATAATGATTATAGGGAAGAGATGTTGAAGTTAAGAGAAGAACTTCTATTAGTGGAAGAAGAACGTAAAGCAGGTAAGAAGATTTATACTATTGATGAATTAGATGAAATTCTAAATGAAGTTATTGATAATGCAAAACAGTCAGGCATCTAATCCTGACTGTTTTACTTAAGAAAGGGGAGAGCACTTATAGTAGTCTCCCTGAGGGAAAGATATATTTGCTTTTAATAATTCCAGTTCTTCCAGTCCCCACCAGTTAACTTATCAAAGTCTTCACCATTAATTTCTGCACCATCACCATAGGAATGATCACCTTCCCAGTGATATTTAGGATCATCTTCGTATGTCATAGATCCTTTATTGCTTCCTGATGAAGAATTACTTGAACTATTATTACTTCCAGAAGAACTTTTATTATTGTTATTTGAAGAAGAACTATTAGAAGATCTATTTGTATTAGAACTCTGTTTCTTCTGTACCTTAGTCTTTACACTTGTAGTACCATCTTTATTCTTCACTGTCTCATGAACAACTTCTTCATTATTGCTAATCACTGGTTTTGCAATCACAGTGACCTTACCGGTCTTCTTGGTTTCATTATTATACTTATCTTTTACTGTAACGTTAAGATCATACTGCCCTGGAGTATTAATATCTATCTTACTTGTATCAATCTCAATACTTACTTCAGAAAAATCACGAATATTCAGAAGAGACTTTAGAGAGTCGTAATCAAATGTATTGAAACCAGTTCCCTGTATTAACTCCATATTTGCAGGTAATACAAACTCTGGTGCTTTTGTATCCTTCACAATGACACTCTGTTTCAAAGACTTCTTTTTATACTTCACAGTAATAGTATACTTACCTACTGCAGGATAAGTCTTATCCTTCTCATTAGGTATCTTGTTGATAATTTCTAAATCATCTTTATTAAAATCCTTATAATTCTTTACTATATCCTTAAGTTTAGGTGTATATGTAGTCCCATACTCTACATTCACTTTAGTAGTCTTAAGTTCTAATTTAGGACTTCTTAATGCATAAGCAGTACCACCAATACCAATAATCACAACTGCACCTGCAGCTATCATCATCTGTTTCTTATTCATATTTTTTTCTTCCCTTACTATATATCTAATATACAATGATATTCTTACTGTTAGTTTGATGCAATAGAGAAAGTACTATATTTATATTATTTACAAGTATTACATAAAAATAATAGAAAAAGAGATCTCTTTTTTAAGAAATCTCTTTCTTTAAGCTTTTTCCAATAGTGAACCACATAGTAATATAACAAGCGCCACCACCTATAAAATTACTAATTGCTTCTGAAATAAACACACCTTCAATTCCAATAAAATGTGGAAGAATAATAGTCAAAGGAGCTACTATAATCACTTTTCTAAAGATAGAAAAGAAGATAGCCTGTTTAGATTTACCTAGTCCTACTGCCACAGATTGACCACATATCTGTAATGACTGCATAAAGAATCCTGCAAAATATAATCTAATATAAAGAATTGCATGTTTAGTAATATGAGGATCATGAGTAAAGATATTAATAAAGTATTGTGGGAAAGCAGTAATTAATATCCAGATAATAAACATTGTCCCAAAACATAAGAGTGTCACAAAACGTATTGCTGATAAGACACGTTTATATTCTTTAGCCCCATAATTATATCCTAATACTGGCTGAGCGGCATTTCCAAACCCTTGGGCAGGTAACTGCACAACTTCTCTAATAGAGTTAATAATAGTCATAATCGCTATATAGAGATCACCACCATATAGTTGTAAAGTGGAATTACATACAATAGATACTATCGAATTCGTAATACCCATCATAAATCCTGCAGTCCCTAAAGAGAATATACGCTTTACATAATAAGGATTTATATACATACACTCTTTCTTTAACTTAAGTATTGTTTGATCACTTCTTAAAAAGTGTATTGTCCATAAAGCAGATACAAACTGTGACAGTACTGTTGCGAGTGCTGCACCTTTCACATTCATATTTAATACAAATATAAATATTGGATCTAATATAATATTCAATACAGCACCAATCAGTACTGTCATCATTCCTATCTTCGCAAATCCCTGACTATTAATAAAACTATTCATACCTAATCCTATTAACACAAACACTGTCCCTAATAAGTAGATAGTCAAATAATCATTTGCATACTTAAAAGTATGCGTACTTGCTCCAAAGAGCCATAAGATCTTCTCTTTGAAAAGAAAACCAATAATCATTAAACCTATCCCAAATAGTAC
Source organism: Catenibacterium sp. AM22-6LB (assembly GCF_003435615.1). Classification (NCBI taxonomy): domain Bacteria; kingdom Bacillati; phylum Bacillota; class Erysipelotrichia; order Erysipelotrichales; family Coprobacillaceae; genus Catenibacterium; species Catenibacterium sp. AM22-6LB. Next base: position 2,971 of record NZ_QTUM01000084.1, on the reverse strand, counting down.
TAACAAACAGAAAGCATTTCCCATAATCTTTTCTGCTTCTTTGTTATTGCCTTTACCTCTCGCAATTGAACAAAGTGGGGCACCACCCATACCAAAAAGATTCGCAAACGCAATCACTATAGAAATAATAGGAAGACATATTCCCAGTCCTCCCATAGCTAGTGTTGATGTATGAGGAATACGACCTATATATATTCTATCTATCACGTTATAGAGTACATTAATTAACTGGGCTACGATCATTGGTCCTGCAATAGATAATATATGTGTAGAAACCTTTCCCTTCGCAAAATTATTCCTTTCTTCCATACAACCATCTCCCTTAACACAATCTTTACTATCTCATATATATTACAGTCATACAGTTCTTTTTCAAACTTTGAAATACTGTAACTTATATTATCTCATGTATATCATGCTTTTTTAGTATGTATAGGCTGAAATACTATATTAAAATAAAATTACACATCTAAAAGAAATAAAATGTAATATATGTTGCATAAGTAACATGTAAGCGCTACAATGATTATGTTAGATACATTCGAAAGGAGAAGAAAACGATATGAAGAAGGTATCCGCTATAGCACTTAGTACAGCTATGGCACTCTCAATGGCTTTGCCATCTCAAGTTAATGCTACAAGCAGAGTGGATCAATTACTCTCTAATATGAGTACAAGACAAAAAATCACACAGATGCTTATGGTAGATTTCCGTTACTGGGATGAAGACTTAAGTGATGGTGCACAGACTACCGGTCATGAATTTACTAAGATGAATGACCAAGTCAGAAAGATTGTCGAAGACTATGATTTTGGAGCACTTATTTACTTTGCTCAGAACATCCAGGAAACAGAACAATCTTATAATTTAAGTATGGCTATGCAGAAAGCAGCCACAAAAGATGGTGGTATTCCACTATTAATTAGTGCTGACCAGGAAGGTGGTAGTGTATACCGTTTAGGTTCAGGTACAGCTTTACCTGGTAACATGGCACTTGGTGCAACTCATAATACAGAGTATGCGAAAAAAGCAGGTCAGATTATTGGTAGTGAATTAAGTAGTATTGGTATTAATACTAACTTAGCTCCTGTTGTTGACGTTAATAATAATGCCAACAACCCAGTTATTGGTTTAAGAAGTTACAGTGATGATGCAGATGTAGTAGGGAACATGGCTTCTGCAACAATCGCTGGTTTGAAGGACTATAACGTAATTGGATGTGCGAAGCACTTCCCAGGTCATGGTGATACAGCCACTGACTCACATTATGGTTTACCAATCGTAAACAAATCAAAAGCAGAATTATTAAATAATGAATTAAAACCATATAAGATTGCAATCAATCAAGGTATTGAAATGATCATGACTGCACATATCTTATATCCACAATTAGATGACACAACTGTTATATCAGAAAAAACAAGTAACGAAGAAAAGAAACCTGCGACTATGTCAAAAGCAATCATCACTGATCTATTAAAGGGTGAAATGGGATTCAATGGTGTAGTCACTACAGATGCGATGAACATGAAGGCTATTGCTGATACATTTGGCGAATCACAAGCAGTTAAGCTTGCGATTGAAGCAGGTGCTGATTTGATCTGTATGCCTACAGTTCTTTATAATCAGGAAGATGTTAAGAAGCTAGACACAATTATTGATTATGTAGAAGATGCTGTGAATAATGGTGAAATCTCTGAATCAAGATTAGATGATGGATGCAGAAGAATCTTAACAGTTAAAGAAAACAGAGGCATCTTAGATTGGAAAGAATCTAACTTCTCATTAAATAAAGCTTTATCAACAGTAGGTAGTGCTACTAATAGAGCAACTGAAAGAGAAATCGCAGCTGCTGCTGTAACAGTTGTAAAGAATGAAAACAACACTTTACCTCTAGTTGTTAAAGAAAACCAGAAAATCCTTATGCTTTGTCCATATGACAATGAAAGAGCACAGATGATCATGGGTTATAACCGTGCTAAGGAAGCAGGACTCATTCCTGATTCTGCAGAAGTTAAAGTAGTAAGATATAACGGTTCAAATATGGATACTGTAAAAGAAAACATTGATTGGGCTGATACAGTATTCGTTAACTCAGAAATCAGTGCTGCAAGTCGTTTCTCATCTAATCATTGGTTATATTCAAATGTAGAAGATATCGTAGACTATACTCATGAAAAGGGTAAGAAGTCTATCGTGATGTCAGTAGATAAACCATATGATGTACAGATGTATGCAAATGCAGATGCTATTTTAGCTGTTTATGGATGTAAAGGTTCTTCAGTAGATGTTACTGAAGCAATCGTTGGTGGAGTTACATCTTCTAAAGCTGCTTATGGACCTAACATTATTGCAGGTATTGAAGTTGCTTTAGGTACATTTGGTGCTCAGGGAACACTTCCAGTTAATATTCCTGTATATGACAAGACTGCCAAGCTTTACACTGATACTATTAAGTATAAACGTGGTTATGGTATCACTTATAAGTCATTACTCAACAAAGATACATTAAATGACTTAATCTCTAAGGCTGAAAGCTTAGATTCTAAGAAATATACAGAAGAATCTTGGAATAAACTTGTATCAGCTTTAGCTGATGCTAAAGAAGTAGCTAATACAAATGGTGTTTCTCAGAAGAAAATTGATGAAGCAATTGCTTCATTACAGTCTGCTATGGATGCTTTAGTAGAAAAACCTGTAGAAACTAAACCAGAAGAACCTAAGAAAGATGACACTAAGAAAGAAGATATAAAGAAAGAAGACACAAAGAAAGAAGATACAAAGAAAGAAGACACTAAGAAGGATAATGTAAAAACAGGTGATAGCACAGCTATCCTACCACTCGTCACATTAATGGGTCTTGCTTGTGTTGCATTTATCTTTCTTAAGAAAAAAAGAGCTTAATAACTAGGAACCTTTAATTTTTAAGGGGGGTCAATAGAAAACTCGCTTTAAATATTTGGGGGTTTG
>NZ_QTUM01000083.1:0-7209 GCF_003435615.1 Catenibacterium sp. AM22-6LB | reverse complement strand
GTACAATCAATAATGAATCGATAGAATTCATTAACTGATTACGTACATATTATACGAGGAGAGAATAGTATGAATTTTTTTGACAAGTTTCAAAATGGCTTGGAAAAAGTAGTTGGTCCATTTGCGACAGCTGTAGGTAAAAGTAAGTATATCCAGGCATTAACAGAAGGTTTTATGTATTCAATGCCTCTTACGTTAGGTGTTGCTTTGATTGCAGTATTGGCAAATTTACCAATTGAGCCATGGACTCAATTTTTAAAGAATACTGGGATGTATTCAACAGCATTAGAGGTCGTTTCTTTAACATTATCATTGTTAGCTGTTTATGTAGTAGGGGCAATTGGTTATGCTTATACAAAAAAAGAAAATGAAAAAGGAATTATCGGTGCAATTATTGCGTTAGCATCTTTTATTGTTTTAATTCCTGTTCAGAGATTTACGACTGAACAAGGAAAAAGTGTTTCAACACTTGCTACTAGTTATTTAGGAAGTGACGGAATCTTTTTAGCTATTATTTTAGGATTAGCAGTACCAAGTCTTTATTGTTGGTTAATGAAAAAGAACCTAAGATTAAAACTACCAGATTCAGTACCACCAATGGTTTCTCAATCATTAGCACCAACATTTGTTACAATGATTATATTTACAACAATCTTTGTGATTAAATATGCATGTACTTTTACACCATATGGTAATTTATTTACTCTTGTATCAACACTTATTGGTAAACCAATTGCAGCTTTTGGAGCAAATCCAGTTTCATTAATCATAGTATTTACATTAATGAATTTAATTTGGTTCTTTGGTGTTCATCCTAATGCTATTTTAATGCCATATATGCCAATTTTAACACTTGTAAATCTAGCAAACCAAGAAGCATTTTTAGCAGGTAATGCTTTACCATATTTAACATTCGCTGTTGTTGCAACATGTGTCCAAATTGGTGGAGCTGGTAATACTTTAGGATTATGTATTGCAAGTTTCTTTGCTAAATCTGAAAAGTATAAAGCAATGAGAAAACTTGTTACACCAGCAAATATATTCAATATTAATGAACCAGTTATTTTTGGATTCCCAGTAATGTTAAATCCACTTTATTTCTTCCCAATGGTATTTTCACCAGCAATTGTAGGTCTAATAACATATGGATTATGTCAAATTTTTACATTTAATATTAATCCAACTATTGCAATGCCTTGGGTTACACCTGGATTTGTTACAGCATTCTTCCAGGGTGGCTTATCATTATTGTTAGTTTGGATTCTAGCAGTATTTATTGACTTTATTCTATATTTACCATTCTTCTTAATTGACGATAAGAATACTTTGAAATTAGAACAAGAAAATACAAAGTAGAAGTAATTACTTTTACTTTTTAAGGAGGACAATATGGCAAGAATTCAATGTAATGTTATTTCATATACATTAAAAAGAACAGTAGATATTAATGTGATTCTACCATCGGTTTCAATTCCTGAATCACTTTTTGATGATGAATGTCATCATGACTATACACATAAATATCCAGTAGTTTATTTATTACATGGTTTTGGTAATAATCATGCACAATGGTGTGGTTATTCCAATGTTGAGCTATATGCTGAAGAAAGAAAAATTGCTATTGTGATGATTTCTGGAGAGAATAAGAACTATTTAAATCAAGAACAAGATATGTTCTATGATTTTATTGAAAATGAGTTGATAGAATATATTGAAGGTGTTTTCCCAATATCTTCTAGAAAAGAAGATCGTTTTATTGCTGGTTTATCAATGGGTGGTTTTGGTGCCCTTTATCACGGTCTAAAAAATACTGATAAATATAGTGCTATTGGTGCATTTTCACCAGCTATACAAATGAGGGATGTAGATGTGGATCTATTTAAAGAATTAGATAAAAGTGACGCAAATATTCCTATTTATATTACTTGTGGAAATAAAGACTTCTTGTATGAATTAAATCTAAAGTTTGTTGATGCTTTAAAACAAAAGCGTGTGGAATATACATGGATCAGCGAAGAAGGATATGAGCATGAATGGCGTTTTTGGGATTTAGCAATTGAAAGATTTTTAGATTGGATTGATCGTAAAGATTATTATAAAAATACTAAAAGAAAGGTATAGGGATAGATATGAGTTTTCCAAGTGATTTTTTATGGGGTGGTGCAACAGCCGCTAACCAATATGAAGGTGGTTATTTAAGTGGTGGCAAGGGTTTAGCTACTGCTGATGTTTTGACTAATGGAAGTAAAAGTGAACCCCGTAGAATGGTTGTTGAATTAAGTGATGGTACACGTCAAGTTATCGGTAGATTGCAAGATGTACCAGATAAGGCTAAAGCTATTGTTTCAGATGAGATGTATTATCCAAGTCATGTGGCAACAGATTTTTATCATCATTATAAAGAAGATATTGCTTTAATGGGGGAAATGGGATTTAAAACCTTTAGAATGTCTATTAATTGGTCTAGAATTTATCCAAATGGGGATGATTTACAACCTAACGAAGAAGGTTTACAATTCTATGATAATGTTTTTGATGAATGCTTAAAATATGGGATTGAACCTTTGGTTACAATTAATCATTTTGATTTGCCAATTAATCTAGCATATAAATACGAAGGCTGGTTAGATCGTAAAACAATTCAATTCTTTGAAAACTATTGTCGAACAATCTTTACTAGATATAAAGATAAAGTTAAATATTGGCTAACATTCAATGAAATTAATTTCTTAAGAGATTATGGAACTTTAGGTATTTGCGAGGCCTCAAATAACCAAAAGCAGCAACAAGCAATCTACCATGTTTTACTAGCAAGTGCTAAAGCTGTTACACTTGGTCATCAAATTAATCCAGAATTTAAAATAGGTTTAATGATTGCTAATATCTTATTCTATCCTGAAACATGTAATCCAAATGATGCTCTTGCTGAAATGGAAATAGCTAGAGATTTTAAAGATTTTTACTATGATGTTCAATGTAGGGGTTATTATCCAAATTATAAATTAAAGGATTTAGAAAGAAAAAATGTAAATCTAGTTAAAGAAGATGGGGATGATGAAATCCTAAAAGATGGTACAGTAGATTTTATATCTTTTAGTTATTATAACTCTTCAGTCATTTCTACAAGAAACAATTCAGAAGAATCATCAGGTAACCAACTAGGTGGCACTAAAAATCCATATTTAGAAGAATCAGAATGGGGATGGCCAATAGATCCTCAAGGTTTAAGACTTGTTTTAAATAGATTATACGATAAATATCAATTACCATTAATGATTGTTGAAAATGGCTTAGGTGCAATAGATACAATTGAAGAAGATGGTTCTATTAATGATGATTATAGAATTGATTATTTAAGAAAGCATATTGAACAAATAGATAAAGCAATTAAGTATGACGGTGTTGAAGTATGGGGTTATACTCCATGGGGATGTATTGATCTTGTTTCTGCAGGAACTGGAGAAATGAAAAAAAGATATGGTTTTGTCTATGTAGACATGGATGATTATGGAAATGGTAGTTTAGAAAGAAAAAAGAAAAAATCATTTGAATGGTATAAAAAAGTCATTCAATCAAATGGAAACGATTTGTAAAATAGAAAAGTCTAAAAAAATATGCTAAAATGTCATGGGTGATGACAATGAAAATTATTTTTGATGATGAATATGAAAATGTTGATAAAGATGTTTCATCAATGAAAAAATATGATAAAAATAAATATTGTGTTTTTATTGATGGTGCTGGCTATAACCGAGAATTACGAATTATAGATGCTCATTGGCATGAATGGTTGGAGATCATCTATATTGTAGATGGAGAAACATCAATTAATACACCTAAAGGATCTCTATTATTAAAAAAAGGGGATTTTGCTGTTGTGGGTATGCAACTTCTTCATGAAATCATAAGTCATTTAGGTAATTATCGCTTTCAATGTATACAGATAAATATGGGCTTTATTCTGCAAAATATGGCTCCCACTTTATTAAATGATGTAGTATTTAAGGTAAAGAATGTAGAAGAATTCAAATGTCATTTTTCTAATATTGTTCGTTTGATGAAAAGAGATGATATTATCTCTCAATTAGAATATAAAGCTCATATTATTAATTTATTAGCACAATGTATTAAAGAGTCCAATGTTAATATTGAAAAGAATGACTGTGAAGTAAATGATATCTTTTCAGATATTCTATTCTATATAAGTACACATTACCAAGAGAACATTTCTTTAAAAGAATTATCTAATAAATTTCATTATACAACGCAACATATATCATTATTGTTCAAGAAAATGTTAGATACAACATATTATACTTATCTTACAAAAATAAGATTAGATCATGCAAAATTTTTACTTATGACAACAAATAAACGTATTATAGATATTGCATTAGAATGTGGGTTTTCTAATGAACATGTTTTAATAAATCATTTTAAAAAAGTTTATGGACAAACCCCTTTACAATATCGAAAAGATAATATGATTAAATAGACTACCTAGGGTAGTCTATTTTTATAGGAGGAAAATATGGATATACTTACAATAGATGTAGGAGGAACCTACATTAAATATGGTTTAATTGATAATCAACTTAATATTACAAATAAAGATAAAATTAAAACACCGTATCATAATAAAGAAGATTTTTTATTAACGCTAAAAGATTTATATCTCAAATTTAAAAATCAAATAGAAGGTATTGCACTCTCAGTTCCTGGTAGAATATCTTCAACAGGAGATATGCTCAGTGCGGGTGCTCTTACTTATTTAGAAGGATTAGAGCTTGCTAGTGAATTATCTAAGATCTGTGACAATATTCCTGTTTCTGTAGAAAATGATGGAAAAGCAGCGGCTCTTTGTGAAGCATTATATGGAAGTGCGAAAGATTATTCAAATTCTGTTTCTATTATTTTTGGTACAGGTATAGGTGGAGGTGTTGTTTTAAATAAGGAGATATTGAGAGGTAGTTTTTTGATAGCAGGTGAATTTAGTATGCTTTTCACTAATTTTAATGAAGAGAATGATGATCGAATGGCTTCTTTGTATTCTACTTTATCTATTGTCAAGAAGGTAAAAGAACTTCTGGGTGATGATTCAATTGATGGTGAAAAGATGATGTTGTTATATGGTCAAAATAATGAGTTAGTGGTAAAAGTTTTAAATCAATGGTTTTTAGCGATTGCTAAATTTTGTTACAATATCGACTGTTTATTTAATCCGGATGTTATCTGTATTGGAGGAGGAATTAGTGCTAATCCACTATTTGTTAATAAGATAAATGAAGCCATTGATTCTTTAGAAACAAAGACATATGTTTTTAGAAAACCATTAGTAAAATGTTGTCATTTTCAAAATGATTCTAATTTAATAGGCGCATATTGTCGTTTTAAACAAATAAGTGGAGGTCAAGTATGAAACTTATAGTACGAGGGGATGATTTAGGAATCAGTGAAGCTGTAAATTATGGAATTAGAAAAGCAATCATAGATGGTTGTCTTACTTGTGTTGGTATGATGCCAAATATGGAATATGCTAGACAAGGCTATGATTTAATAAAGGATTTAGATGTTTGTATTGGGCAACATACGAATATTTGCTTAGCTAAGCCTGTTTTGGATCCTCAAGAGATTCCGTCACTAGTTAATGAAAGAGGAGAATTTTATTCTAGTAAAGAGATAAATAGTAGAAAAATAGATACAATTAATATTGAAGAATGTGAAAAAGAAATAGAAGCACAGTTAAAACGATTTATTGAAATTACAGGGATGTATCCTCATTATTTTGAAGGACACGCTGTCTTTTCTAAGAATTATATAAAAGCATTAGAAAATGTTGCTCATAAATATAATTTATTCTTTGAAAATCCTATGGATTCACATTGGAGTGAATTAAATAAGATACATGGATTAGGATTTATCAAATTAGATGAAAATGGTTTATATGATCCAAAGAAGTACCTAGAAGAACAATTATCTGCTATTAAAGAAAACTATTGTTCTATTGCAGTGTTTCATCCTGGATTTATAGATCAATATTTATTAGAACATTCTTCATATACACTTATCAGAACTATGGAATGTGAATTTTTGTGTAGCCAATGGTTAAAGGATTGGTTAGAAAATAATCAAATACAGTTAGTAAATTTTGATAATTATAAGAGATGATAATTCTCTCTTCAGACTAATGATAAACTAAAATCTATGCATAAAAGATTGACTATTAAGTCAATCTTAATGGCATCAACTTAAGGATTTAAATATCCAAAAGTTGATGCTTTTATTTAATTTCGTGGAACAATAATGGGGTTTTATTTGTGCTTGAATCTCAACTTCAAAAAAAACGGATAAAAAATTTGATTTACTCTGCTTCTTGTCATTACAACAGTACCTTCATAAGTAAAATAAACTTTGTCGGATCTGGCTATTCTATAATAGTCTTGGTGGTATTTAATGTAGATCCATTTTACTGTTAGCGAATAATTTATAAAGAATAGGAAAGTAACCGCTATGTGAAGTATAAATAAGTAGAGCATAAAGTGAGGTGTATGAAATCATGAGATTTGTCCAGAAACTGAAAAAACAGGATATCAAGTTGGCTTGAATCATTTGTTGTACAAAGCTATAATGAGTTTGAAAATTATGGATCATTTAAGTTTTCAAATGGAGGGATACAGCATGACAGCAAAGATAGCAATTGTGGATAAACCAATAAAAGCAGATATTACTGATGTAGCAGATTGGTTTTTGTTAAAAGGAAATATGTCAAACAAAAAGATTCAGAAGCTTTGCTATTATGCGGAAGCATGGAGTTTGACTCTTTTAGATCAGGATATAGCTAATCATTCTGAATTTGAAGCATGGGTACATGGTCCAGTAAATCGTACTTTATATCAAACTTTTAAAGGCTATGGCTGGCATGAATTAAAAATTACTAATCGTGAAGAAGTCATGGCTAGAATGAAAAAATTATTTACGCCAGAGAGAATTGAAGTATTAGAAGCAGTTTGGGATACTTATGGAGAGTATGGAGCTGATCAATTAGAAGCTTTAACACATACAGAGCGTCCATGGTTAGAACAAAGAGTAGGCTTAGGAAAATTTGAAAGTAGCCATAGCATTATTTCTGCTACTACTATGAAGGAATATTATAATTCTGTTATGAAATGACGATTGTCAAGTGGAAATATCACATTTCTTTGATTATCG
>NZ_QTUM01000082.1:0-7236 GCF_003435615.1 Catenibacterium sp. AM22-6LB | reverse complement strand
TGAAAAATTACTGATTATTTTTTTGAATTTTTACTTGATTTCTATTATCCAATTTTTATTTTGCCTGGAATTGTTTTCTATAGTCTGCAGGAAAACCACCAAAATAAACATTAAATTTCTTATAGAAGTAGTTTAAATTAGAAAAACCATTCTCCTGTGCAATAAGATAAATAGGTTTATTAGTACTGATAAGTTCCTTTCCTACTGCTTCCATACGATAATAGTTTACTAACTTCTTAAAGGTATATCCTGTTGCTTTTTGAATAGCGCGTGAAAGATAATCTGGATTATAGCCGTACTTCTCAGCCGTTTCCATAAGAGTACAATCTTGATAATGTTGTTCTATGTATTGAATGATTTCTGTCATGTAGCTCTTATTATTTTCTTTAAATTGTTGTTCCATATTCATCTGATATCTTTGAGCCATTTTTATAAACAGAAGAGAAAAATAAGAATCAAGAATAGAAATTGCAAACAAAGAAGGATCTAAATACTCACATAAAATCATTTCTATAAGGTGCACTACATAATCATGATCATCTTCTCTATTATTAAAAATAATATAATCATTATGCTGTGCTTTTTGATCTATAATATTTGTCAGGAAAGTCACAATCGGGTTGACTGAAGAAAATTTGCTAATAAATGAGTCACTAAAATAAGAACGATCCATTTGAAAATTAAAGATAATATCATTTTCTGCAGGCATTAAGACTGTATGCTTTGAATTAACATCTAAAAGAATCATATCTCCTGCATGAAGTATCACTTCTTTATCATTAACAATTGCATAACAATGTCCAGAATAGACATATTTCATTTCTACATAGCTTCTTGTATGCAATGGCACAAATGAATATCTTGTCTGTTTTGAACAATAAATAGGAAATGAAAGAATTTCATCTGTAATTATCTGCCCATCATAAAACAAAGTATGTTTGCCTTTTGTGTTTTTATTTCTATCAATTGTGAATTGAATGAGTTTTTCATCATCTTCATTAAAATACTTTTCAATGTAGTCACCTGAATGATTCGGGTGACTTTTATAATATTTTTCTTTTTTAGTTAGAGGAGTAATCCTACTTCTTAATTCTTCTATTTTCATCATTATCACCTATTTCAACTATAACATCTGTTTTTGACAGTCCGCAAGTGTGTTTATGATATTTTAATCGCTTTCACAAAACATTATGATAAACATGTAAGTTAACTTAACAAATATCAATTTTGGAGGAAAATACAAATGGCAAAGGATTATACTTCTTTAGCTAAAAAGATTGTGGAAAATGTCGGTGGAGAAAATAATGTAATCTCACTTGTACATTGTGCAACAAGATTAAGATTTAAGCTTATTGATGAAAACAAAGTTAATATGGATGTTTTAAAACAGACTGAAGGTGTTATTACTGTAATGAAAGCAGGAGGACAGGTTCAGGTTGTTATTGGAAATAAGGTAGATACTGTCTATGATGCAGTACTTAGCTGTACAAATATTAATGCTGGTAACAGCAAAGAAATGGAAGATACAGGAAACAAAAACCTTCTTAATACTCTATTAGAGACAATTTCTGGTATCTTCTCACCAATGCTTGGTGTTATGTGTGGTGCCGGTATGTTGAAGGCATTACTTATTCTATGCACAACATTAAATATATTAACTACAGAAATGGGAACATATAAAATCCTTTATGCAGCTGCAGATAGTGTATTTAATTTTATGCCAATCATCTTAGGTTATACAGCTGCAAAAAAGTTTAAATGTAATCCATTTATTGCAATGTCTATTGCGATGTCACTTCTTTATCCAACTATGACTGCCGCATACTCAGAAGGTACGAAATTGACATTCCTTACAATACCAGTGACTCTTGTAAGCTATGCTTCTTCTGTCATGCCAATCATTATTTCTGTATATGTTCAAAGCAAATTAGAAAAACTAATAAAGAAGATTATTCCAGAAGTATGTAAGTTATTCTTAACACCATTATTAGAACTTTCCATTATGGTACCAGCTACATTCTTAGTCATTGGTCCAATCATGGATAAGTTTGGTAAATTACTTGCATCAGGTTATACAGCTATTATGGGATTCAACCCTATTATTGCTGGGGGATTTGTCGGTTTGATCTGGCCTGCAGCCGTTATCTTTGAACTTCATTGGGGCTTTGTACCTATCGTTATGAATAATATCGCAACTTACGGTAGAGATACATTATTTGTTATTACTGGGCCTAACAACATGGCTCAGGCTGGTGCAGCACTTGGCGTATTCTTAAAAACTAAAGATAAGAAATTAAAAGAATTATCAGGTTCTGCGGCATTCTCTGCAGTTCTTGCAGGTATTACAGAACCAGCCATTTATGGTGTTACACTCCCTTATAAGAGACCATTCGCAATTGGTGCTGTATTCTCTGGAATTGCAGGTATGATTGTAGCATCTGCTGGTACTAGCTGCCCTACTTTACTTGGTACTTCTATTTTAAGTCTTCCAGGCTATATCGGTCCTGGTTTTGTAGGTTTTGTGATTGCTTGTGCGATTGCTTATTTTGGTTCAGCTATTTGTACTTATTTATTTGGTTTTAATGATTCTATGCTTCCACAAAATAAAGTTGAAATAAAAGAAAAAAACACTTTAAAAGATGAAACAATCAGTTCTCCTGCCACTGGTGAGATGATTGCCTTAGAAGATGTGAATGATCCTATCTTCTCTTCAAAAGCGATGGGTGAAGGTGTTGCCTTCAAATTAACCGATGGTCATATCTATTCTCCTGTTGATGGTGAAGTCATTATGGCTGCCAAGACTGGACATGCAGTTGGATTAAAGTCTAATAATGGCGCTGAAGTACTTATTCATATTGGTATGGATACTGTTAATATGAACGGTGAAGGATTTAATGTATTAGTAAAAGAAGGACAGAAAGTGAGTATTGGTGATCTGCTTGTTGAAGCTGATTTAAAAGCTATCAAAAAAGCTGGTTATGATAATGTAACTCCTGTCATTATTACTAATACTACTGAATATAAAGAAATTGTTCCTGCATCCTATGGTGCTAAGACTGCAAAAGAAGAAATCATTGAAGTAAGAGTTGGTAAATAATTATGTTAAACCCTATTAGAACAATCATCACTCAGGATGCTGAAGTAGATGATCAGAACTCATTAAGACATATTCTCCTTTATGCCAATGATATAGAAATACAGGGTATCGTACAGACATCATCCATCTTTCATTGGAAAGGACAACCAGGAAAGACTGGACCAAGTGATAAGGCTGATTATGATCAGCCTTATCGATGGACTGGTACAAAATGGATGCAGGACGTAATGGATGATTATGCTGTAGACTATAAACATCTTGTGACTCATGATGCCAACTACCCTTCTCCTGATCATTTAAGAAGTCTTATTAAAATCGGGAATATTGGATATCCAGGAGAAATGGATGCTTCTACACCAGGTTCAGAATTAATTAGAGAAAAAATATTAGATGATGATTCTAGACCACTTTATATTCAAGTTTGGGGTGGTACTAATACAATTGCACGTGCTCTTCATGATATTGAGCAGAATTATAAAGATGATGAAAACTGGTTATCAATCAAAGAAAAAATAGAAAAGAAAGTTATTTTAACTGCCTGTGGTGAACAGGATAATACGTATCAGAACTATATTTCAGAAGTTTATCCAAACATTCAGTTTGTGAAATGTGTGATGATGAATAGTTATGGATACGGCTGGAATAATATGCCTGAAGGAAGCAGCAAAGAGACTCTTAGAGCTGATTTCATGAAAAAACATATTCTTAATAAAGGTGCTTTAATGAGTGGTTACGCTACCTGGGCTGATGATAAGTATTATGAAGGTGAAGAAAATAGATCACAATTTGGTTCAAACAAGAGTCTTCTTGTTGACTGGTGGGGAAAAAAATATGGTATGGGTACACATATTCCTTATGATTTCTTATCTGAAGGTGATTCCCCTACTTTCTTCTGTTTACTGCCATGGGGGTTAAGATGTCTTGAAGATTTCTCATATGGAGGATTGTCTGGAAGATATATAAAAGATGATACTAAGAAGAATTCTAAGGGAATTACTTTAAATTATTGGAATCCCGTAGAAGACCTCTATATTGATAAATATACAGAATCTATGTGGTATTATGTTTCTTCTATTCAAAGAGATCTTGCAGCAAGAGCTTCTTGGTGTATCACCGATGATAAAGAAGAAGCGCCTGTACTATCTATCCAGGAATCTCTTGACATGAAAGCTGATAAAGGTACAACTGTAGAGCTTCATATAAATAAAGAAGAACATGTACTCTATAAAATAAAGTATTATAAAGATGCTTCTAGTTATAAAGGAAATGTTTCTGTTAGTTTAGATGATTCTATCAAGATTGAAATTCCTGATGATGTAAAAACAAATGATATCCTTCATATCATTATAGAAGCAACGAACGATTATAAGCACAAGATTTCACGATTCACACAAATTATTATCAAAATCAATTAAAAAATGAGCTGTAACATATGCGTTACAGCTCATTTTTTAGTCTATTCTTTCAAATACCATTGTTGCCTGAATCTTATCTCCTCCAAGGAATCCTTTTGATCCAGAAGATGAAGTAGAAATAGTATGTAACCTATATCCTTTTTCAGCCTGCTTATTGATTTCAGCCTGTAGATTCGTTAAGCTCTTTGTACCAGAGCCAGTACCTAGAAACTTTTCAGTAAGTATCACCTGCAATACAACATACTTATCTCTATTATCATGTGAAGCTTTACCTGCAACATCATCCCACATAAGAATACCTCCCTTCTATATCTCTATTATAGTAGAAATGATTCTTAGATGCGTTGAGTAAGCCTTTGACAACACCTTATTTAAGGTGTTTCTTTGATATTTTTATTTTTTTTGACTTTAATAGATTCAATAAATGATCATAATTATCCGATAAAGCATCTATCTTAATCAATTTCTTTCCTTTCTTATCATACAAGATCATTGCATCCTTCTTATCAATGATTACTTGTCCAATATCAGTGATACATAATACCTTCTTAACATGAAATATTCTATGTATCTCTAATTGAGAATCATCAACTTTTACACCCCATATAGATGCCCAGATCACTCCATATAAACCAATACCCCCAAAGATAGAAGAAACATACAGATGTCCCATCTCTACTGTTTCATTGCCTTTCAGATAGAAATAACTAAATACAAGAAACATAATCATTCCTAGAACGAACTGTGACATACAGGCATACTTCAACACTGCTGGTGCTTTAACTCTATAATATGTAGTACTTATGTTCTCATTAGTTGTTTTACTAGATAAATGAGATATCACTTCACCGATAACACCTAGCACAATCGCAATAACTATATATCTAATTATAGTTTCTATCATATCTGTTCACCTCTTATACATAAATTATATTGTATCCATTAATATACTACAAGACACAAAAGAATCCCCTAGGATCTCCTAGAGGACACTTATTAACCCCAGACTTCTTCTGCGATTTCTTTTACAAGTTTTAATTTAGCCCATTGTTCTTCTTCTGTTAGTTTATTACCAATCTCACATGATGCAAAACCACATTGTGGGCTCAAAGATAAGCGTTCAAGAGGAATATACTTGCTTGCTTCCTTAATTCTCTGAATTACTTTTTCTTTATCTTCTAATTCTGGACGTTTAGTAGTGATTAATCCTAAGACAACCTTCTTATCACCAGATACTTTTGCAAGAGGCTTGAACCCTCCTGATCTTTCATCATCATATTCTAAGTAGTATGCATTCACATTCTCTTCACCAAATAAAAGATCAGCCACACCATCATAAGCACCTGAACTAAAGAATGTAGAATGATAATTACCACGACATACATGTGTATTGATTTCTAAGTCCTTTGGACTTTGTGCGACTACTTCATTATTAAGTTCTAATAATCTCTTTTTATACTCTTCTAATGCGGTACCTTTACGTCCTGTAAGGCCACATGCAAGCTGTGGATTGACCATACCGCCCCATACACAATCATCAAACTGCAATACACGACATCCTGCATCATAAATTTCATGAACAAACTCAATATAAGCCTTGACTACATCAGAAGCAAAAGCCTCTTCACTTTCATAAATACTTAATGTATTTCTAAGTAACTGTGTTCCCGTAAAGTAAGCATAAAACTGCCCTGGTGAAGGAATAGTCTGTTTGGCTAATGTATTTTCATCCTCAAACTGTTTTACAAATTTGAAATGATCTACAAAAGGATGATGATCACAGCTGATCTTTCCTGTGACATAAGTATCATCAATCATTGCTGCTTCACCATCAAATGTTGTATTACCTTCTATTGTCTTTTTATGTTCGACGCCATTAAGTCCCCACATAAAATCTAAATGCCATGTAGAACGTCTAAATTCTCCATCGGTGATTGTATGATAACCTAATTCTTTAATCTTAGTAATAAGTTCTGTAATACACTCATCTTCTACCTTTTTTAATTTTTCTGCATTAATTGTATTATTTTCAAAATCTCTTCTCGCCTTCTTAAGTCTCTCAGGTCTTAAAAAACTACCTACATAATCATATCTATTCATCTTAATTGTCTCCTTTTTGCGTGAGTTCATTGTATCAGAGATATTCTGCAAGTAGAAATACGTATAATTGAGTGTTTGTTATAGATTGAGGCTATGGATACGATACATCAGCAATGTACTCGTATTCAAAAATAGAAAACATATTATAAGTGTTATAATCCCTTTTATACCTAGAGTATGCATAGAATTCACTAAAGGCATCATACGAACAATTGAATAAGCGACATTGAATTCTATTAATATGCATGTAGATTGTTTTCTAAATATATACTGTAATATAATCAAAACAATCATTATTGGTAATGAAGTTTTAATAACAGATAAAATTATTTCTTTATACATGATAATCACTCCCTGTTTTCTATTATGACTACTAATTTTAAGAGAATTATGTGATTTATAATAGAAATGTAAATTATATTGATTATTCCATCACAAAACCGATTATCAGGTTTTCTCATATAGAAAATGAATTATTTTTTATACACTTTTTTAAACTTTTTTCTTAAAAACCCTTGCAATTATCTAAAATCCATAGTATATTATACGAGCGCCATGAAGCAATGGTTCCATAGCCAAGTTGGTAAGGCAGAAGACTGCAACTCTTCGACCATCGGTTCAAGT
>NZ_QTUM01000081.1:0-7955 GCF_003435615.1 Catenibacterium sp. AM22-6LB | reverse complement strand
TTGGTGATATAGGTGGTGCACTTTATGCGATTGGCGGTGCTGTTGCTTGCGAATAATCACTGTTACTGTATTTGCAAATGAATATAATTATTCTGATAATTATGTTAGCATTATTTTTACTGATGATGTTTATTCTGCCACTAAAAGAGCAGACTATACTACCCATTATGGCATTAGATCAAAAACTGCTTTTGCACAAGTTAAAGCAAATGGAAAAAGTAAAACTAAATCAGGTTATCAAGCAGCTCATGCAAAAATGACAGGTGTTAAGATTGACAACAATCACCAGCACATTTATTGGTATGAATAATTAATCACATAAGTAATAGCTATCATCATTTATAATATAAAAGGAGTGATTGATGTGATTAAAAGACTTCTCAAATGTTTTGTCTTTATCTCGTTGGTATTCTTACTGTGTATATCTGTATTAGATCATTCAGTTATGTATTTCTATACACAAAGTCAATCCGCTATTAATCATTCTAATCATACACTACTTGCATCCTTCAAATATGGTACAAGTAATGAAGAAAAAGAAGACATAGCCCAATACTTAGATAATAGAAATATCCCCTACTACTTCTCTAACTATGTGAATGACACATCACTTGTTTATGAAATAAGTGATAGTTTTCCTATCAAGCCCTCTATCAAGAAGTTTGGTTCTCCTCTAACAGGTTCACAAACAATCACATATAAGAGAATAAAGAACTGGCATCATATTTATGAAATTACTTTGCTAACAAATGATCAATCTATACAGCGTTACTTAAGTAATGATTCTAATATAATTGTGCAAAAGAATACTGTGCATGAAGAAGAGTACTCTATTTTTCTTAAAGATATACTTATGAAATATTCTTTCCTCTATGTTGTATTGTTGTTATCTTTAATTCTATTAAAAGTTTTAGATATGATTGATTATCAAAAACATATAGGTATCTATAAACTCCATGGAATCAATTCAAAGTCCATTCTCTATCAATTAGATCATCAAGAATGGTACAGTTTAGTATTCTTCTATTGGTTTGTATGTCTTATTACAGATTTTATGATTGGTTATAATGGGAATAATCATTGGATACTATTGAAGTATGAAGGACTGTTATTTCTTATTCTATTAGCCTTATATGCCCTTATAGAATTCATATTCTATCTATATATTTCTAGTCATTCAATTAAACAATATATCGTAGGTAGTCACCTCATAGATATGAAATCCTATGTCTTATTTGGTTTTAAAGTGATTGTAGTAGGTATATTATGTGTAATGACTTCTGTATTATATTCTTCTATCTCTAAAGCACAGTATGAATATAAGACTTTACAGTCAATAAAAGAAAAAACGCAGAATATAGTTGTCATTGATTCCTTTAAAGGAGAATATGTCACAGATCAGCAAGGCTGGAGTGATATATTAAAGAAACTACAAAACTTTATTGATTCACAGAATTCTCTCTATGTAGAATCTCAAGCGCAATTCGATGAAGATATTCTTCATAATATTCCTAATAGTGTACGTGTGAATCAGAATGTATTAGATATCTTTCATATTAAAGATATCAATAATCATTCTATTAAGCCTCAATCACAAACATTATTAGTACCACTATCAAGAAAAAATGATTCTTCAATTAAAGGATATGGTGATGGATATGCCATCCAATATATTAAGAATAATCAGAAAATTTATTCTTATTCTACCCATCATAAACATAACGGCTGGTTGATTAATTCTATTATTGTGATAGATGAAAACAATGATCCCTATCTTTATATGATTCCATCACATAATATCAATAAGAAGCTTAAAGAAGCGGGTATTCCACCTGTGCTTAACTTCATAAAGCCTTACAATACACTAAATGAACAGCTAGAAGAACTCAATAAGACAATACAGAAAAACATTATCTCTATTCAATTAACTTCTATTTTGATGTTGATATTAATTTATGAATATATCTTCTTCTATTTCAAGAAATCAATTATGAAGATTTCTGTATTAAAGATTCATGGTATTTCTTTCTTCAAGAGATATCAGGAATATATCATGTTGGAAAGTATATGTTATGTGTTACTGCTTCTACTTTCATTATTTATTCATACTATTCATCCAATCATGATCATTATGATATTGATGGTAGATTGGCTTCTCTCTTTACTTCTCATTTATGCCTTAGAAAAGATCAAGGTAATTTCTTGTCTTAAAGGAGATGAATTAACATGAGTCTAAAAGTATCTCATTTATATAAAAGTTATGATAAACCTATTATCCAGGATTTTAGTTATACCTTTGAAGATAATCATATTTACGCGATTACTGGACCTTCAGGTTGTGGTAAAACCACATTATTATATCTATTAGGATTCTTAGAAAAGAAAGATCAAGGAAGCATACTTATAGATGATAAAGAACCTAAAAGTATTCAAAAGTTATACAAACATACTATTGGTTTCTTATTCCAGAATTATGCATTAATAGAGAATGAAACAATAGAACAGAATCTAAAGATGATTTTAAAAAAAGATCAGTATTCTCTTATTCCTGAGGTATTAAAACAAGTGGGTATAGAAGCACCAATAACACAAAAGATATATAAGTTATCAGGTGGACAGCAGCAAAGAATTGCCCTGGCAAGACTCTTATTACATGATACAAAAATCATATTATGTGATGAACCAACGGGTAACCTAGATAAAGAAAATAGAGATATCGTCTTTGATATTCTCTATAAGTTATCTAGAAAAGGTAAGATAGTCATTATGGTCACACATGATTTAGAACTTGCTTCAAGATGTGATGAAGAAATTAAACTATAAGCTAAAAAGGTGGATTATTCAATTTCCACCTTTTTCTTATGATTATAGATTATACTTATTATAATATAACAGACTACCACCCCTGCAATCACAAACTTACATTCTTGAGAAAGATGACTTATTCTCAAAATCAGTAAAATCATAAATGTACTGATCATACAAATATTCTCTTGAAGTAATACTTTTGCGGATTTGTTTTTCTTCATACTATCAATAAGTTCATAAGCAAGTACTATTGCATCAAAAATAAAGATAACTGCAGCTATTCCTAAACGATACTTTGATGGAATCGCATCAAGTCCATTAAATATTAGAAATAGGAATGTAATGATTACACCAGTAAAATAATTTAGAATTTTTTTCATAATAACCTCTCTTACATATAAGAATATATTATTTTTTTATTAAATGCTAGGGATAGCGCCTGATTTCTTTTGTTTCTTTTTCTTTCTTTTCTCTTTAATATTATGAGTAATTGCGATTGCCTGGTAAATTATTACTGAACCTGATAATACTGCACCGATAATCGGATGTACAATACCTAAATGCAAAGGTATAAGAACAATAAGTGAAATAAGCACAAAGATATCAGTTTGTAAAAATACTTCTTTTGATTTGTTCTCTTTCATTCTGTCATTAAGAAGATATCTTAAAATGATTGCATCAAGCACAAAGAGTATAATTAATATAATTGATCGATTTTTTGATAATATTGTGTAAGAATCACCAATCATCAAATACCATACTGTGAACGCAGTACTCAATCTAGTACATATTTTCATGATGTTTGTTTTTATGAAATTTTTTCATAATGATTTCTCCTATGAGAGTCTATTATTTTTAGATGTTGATTTTATTGATTTCTTATCCTTAACAAAATTGTAGACCAAACCTATAATTAAATACAAAACAGTTATAGATTCTACTTCAGAACGAAATCTTGATGGAACAACATTAAATGCTAGAAGTGTAAAAATAGTCGCCGAAACTAAAGTACAAACATAATCATCTAAAAACATTTTAATTGAATGATTTTTCTTTCTACTTTCAATAATTGCGATTATTGCACAGATTGCATCAATGATCAGAATGATAGCCGCTATTGCTAGACGATATTGAGATGGAATCATATTGCTGCCATCTAAAAACTCAAACAAAAACGTAACCAATATACATATACATATATTCAAATTCAAAAATTTTTTCATATTAAGTCCTCCTTAATAAAATATGAGTGTATAAATATAAAGTTTAGTGCTCATCCGCAAACTACTAGTTTTAAAACTATATGACTTTTTTGGATCGCTACCAAACTTTATTGTAAGAGTTATATAAGTTCTCCTATTATTATGACATTTATATTTTAAACAGCCTTTTACTTGAGTTCCTACCGCTAACTTAAAAGCTGGCATCACTTTTTTAAGGGATGAAATTGAAGTCGCTGTAAAAGCTAAAATACTACCTGCTAGAAGTCCAGCTGTTTGATAATCAACAGTGAAATTCATTTTATAATGTGATGCATTTCTAGGATGATTTGCATAAACAACACACTTTTTATTTCTTCCATTAATTGTGAGTACACCTGTCTTTTTATCATATACTATATAATCTACATGCTTTGTTTTCTTATTAATTACATCCACATATCTTTTTTCACTATTCTCAAATAATTCATAGGAATAATAATTCAAATTGTTTTCTTCAATATGATCAGCAAAAACAGTAGTTATCGGGATATTTAAAATCATCACAAGAGATAATAGTATTATCATTAATCTCTTCATTGCTTTAAACCTTTCTCTTTTTTAATTTCCATCTAGATGTTAACTAAATATTATCCTATGATCTTCAAATTGCCTATAATTCTCGCATAAGAGACACATTTTCATGCATAAAAGACATTCCACAGAAATTACATTTCAATCCAATAAAATAATATGCTAAAATATTACAGAGATGACGTTATGAATATACTGATTTGTGATGATAATACTGCTTTCGCAATGCAGCTAGAAAAAGATATAAGTGAATACTTTCATAATCCTAATATGAATATAAATGTGGTGACTGATCATTTTGATCAAATAGAAGGTACATATGATGTTATATTCATGGATATTGAATTAAATGATAAGAATGGTATTGAAATCGCAAAATATCATAAAGATAAGCATAACTGTCTGGTTATATTCACATCAAGTCACGAGAATCTTGTATTTAATACATTCCAGGTTGAACCTTTTCAGTTCATAAGAAAGAACCATTATGATTATGATAAGAATATTGTCTTTAAGCAGTTAAAAGAGAAACTACTTACTCTTTATATCACTATTACACTTAAAGATAGTAAACGTTCGTTACAGATTCCTATTCAAGATATCCATTCAATTGTTTCTATTGGTCATGATTTAGTTGTCCATACACCTAAAGAAGATTATATGACAACTGGTACTCTTAAAGATTTCTGTAATGATTATATCAATACAACACTTGTTCAGATTCAAAAAAATATGATCATTAACCTTCAATACGTAGAAGATTACAATCGTAATACTATTCTATACAACAATGAAAATCTTTCTGTAGGACGTATTTATAAGAACAACTTTTTACACTATTACAAGGAGTATATGAAGCTATGATATTTGATTTCTTATTTTCAGTTATAAGTACTGCAATGCTTTGTTTTTGCATCAGCAGTATTTTAATACCAGAAAAAAAATATTCCTACACTATTCTTTGTGCTCCTCTTACTCTCACAGAAACGTTTATTTTTACCAATCCTACTCTCCTCAATAACTTTTTATTGATCATTCTTATATGTGTAACACATGCATGTATGCTTTATATTCATAAATATAAAGCTGTGATTTATAGTATTTCTACAACACTTCTATTCTTTACTGCTTTACTTTTTGTGAATCTTTTATTTGTTCGTTTATTAAACTTATTTAATTTAGGAGAATTTTATGGACTTCCCTTCGGAATTCTTTATTGTATGATTTCCTTAGGCTTATTAAAGATATTAAAATATAATAGAAATAATCTTTCCTTCCTCGAAGAGAATAAGACCTTTGGTCTTATTGGGATTGTATTACTTGTATTAATCTCTTTATTAATGCAAGCTCTTTCTTTTATTAGACTACCCCAATCTACAATCATCTTAATGACTGTATTGGTATTTGTATTAAGCTTATTATTTATTTTTCTATTCTTCCAATATAGACAAAATTACTTAGAGAAAGAGAAGTTAAGAATACAAAGAGAAAATAATGATCGAATTAATCATATATATAATTCTTTACTAAAGAAAGAACATCGTATGCTTTATGTATTAAGAAAGCTTGATCATGTAATTTCTGATGAAGAGACACATCAATTCATTGAAAAAGAGATAGATGATCTAATGCATAAACAATATGTATCTCATACTAATAATCCTATCTTTGATCATAAGTTAACTATTCTTATGCAGAGTTTAGAAGATTATGATATCAAGATGATAGTCATGATTCCTGTTGATTCTCGTTTGGATGATGCAAATATTATTGAACAGATGGAAATATTCATTAGAGAACATGTAACAGATCATACAGAAATAAGACTAAAGGTTAAAGATAATCAATTCATTATAAATTGTAATGACAAAACAAAATCAATCCGCTTAAAAACGCCTCATTAACGAGGCGCTTTCTTATAGGTTATAGGATACAATATACAGCTTATGACGCTGAGCTACTACAATCAATGATCTTCCTACGTCACTTTTCTTATAATACTTATAATCTTGTGTGAAGTCTGGCAACTGCTTTTGTGATACTTTTGCTTCTATGATATATTTATTGAATTCTTCTTCTATTTCATTATTCTTCTTATTAGTCAATGTAATGGGAAGATTTTTATTTTTAACTTCCTGTACCTCATAATATATTCCATCATTAGTAAATGAAGGAGAAGGTTTTACTTGATATACAATTGTGTTTTCTGAAGGGAAGTCGATATTCCAGTTTTCAGATATATAATTCATATTCTTATAATAAAGAAGCGTAGAGACAACCACAACAACAATAAGTGTTATAAGAATGACTAATATTTTCTTGAGTTTCATCATTTCACTCCTTTCTACACTTCAACTCTATATGAGATATGATTTATTGCCTATAATTCTTGCACAAGAGACATAAATTCTAGCATAAAAGACATTGAAAAAGTGCAGCCTAAGCCGCACTCCATTATAAATCTACACCATAATCAGTAACTACAACCTGTCCTGTAATAGGTGCTGCATCATCACTTGCTAAGAAAAGAGTGACTCTTGCAACATCTTCTGGACTACATGGTTTAAGGGATAAATCACTATGAGCACTCATAGCACCCATCATCTTCATATCCATTGTATCAGGTGTTAAACCTGCTGCCATATCTGTAGTAATACTACCAGGACAAATCACATTACAACGAATATTTTCTTTCGCAAAACGCATTGCAGTATGTTTAGTGACACCGATAATAGCTGCTTTAGTAGAAACATAAACTGCTCCTCCAGCACCAAACTGACCTGCAACACTTGCAATATTCACAATAGAAGCACCACTTGTCATAACCTTTAATGCTTCAGACATACAATACATTGTACCCTTCTGGTTAATATCAATAACTCTATTTAAGTCATCATAATCAATACGATCAATCGCATTTAATCCTTTATCAAGTACACCTGCATTATTCACTAATACATCTACTTTACCAAATGCTTCTACAGTTTTAGAAACTAGGTTCTTTACATCATCAATCTTAGAAATATCAGTAGGTACACATAATACAGTACCTCCTGCTTCTTCAATTTCTTTACCTACTTCTTCTAATACTTCTTTTCTTCTTGCTGAAATAACAACCTTTGCACCTTCACTCGCAAATAATTTTGCAATAGCTTTACCAACACCTGCATTACCGCCTGTAACGATAGCGACTTTATTATCTAATTTACCCATATTTAAGCCTCCTTGTTAAAATAGTAACATAACTGTAAGTGTATTCATAGAGTGGATAATCAAATTCATCTATTTTTATATAAACCTCAATTGTAAAATGAAACTGGAATTAAGGAATTGGGATAAAGGGGCATGCCCCTT
>NZ_QTUM01000080.1:0-7962 GCF_003435615.1 Catenibacterium sp. AM22-6LB | reverse complement strand
ATAACGGCGACGATAGTGTGAAGACGCGACAATAGCAAGCTGCCAGGTCCTTTTTTTATATAACAATATAAACAATAATATTTATTTAACACGCTATAAAAGGCGTGTTTTTATTATGTACAAATATATATACATACATAATATTTGATACACATTTCGCAAAGGTGTAACATCAGATGTTCTTTTAAAATCAAAAAAACAATGATAAATACGTAATAAATGCGTTATGTAAATTCAAAACAATAAAACAAAAATTGTAAATATGTTACATATCACAATTTTAAATCTTTTACAATAAAAAATACGTAAAAAAAGCGTGTTTTTTGTGTTATATTTCTTGAAACAAATACTAAAAAGTGTTATATCAACTCCACATTTCGGATTTAACTATTATTATAGTAGTGTTAATGTAAATGTTACAATTACATGAGAATGGAATGAAATTATGGATAGAACTGAGTCAATTCATATAGATAAAGAGAAGTCTAAAAAACAAACAAAGAAATTACGTAAGATTATTATTCTAATTGTTGTAATAGCAATTTCTTTCTTAATTGCAACACAATGGATATCTGTATTTAGAATCCAGAGTTCTGCTATGTCACCGACTATTGATGCCGGACAAATTGTGATTGTCTTTAAAAAGAAAAAAGTCCAGAAAGGAGATATAGTTGTTTACAGAAAGAAGAATAAATTATTTGTAAAGCGTGTGATTGCAGGTCAGGGGCAATATGTTGATATTGATCTCAATGGAAAGATAACAGTAGATCAAAAAAGAATCAAAGAAGATTATGTAGGAGAATTGTCTTTAGGTAAATGTGATATTAGCTTACCTCATCAAGTAGACCAATCCCATTGGTTTTGTATAGGGGATGAAAGAGAAGTCTCTATTGATTCAAGAAGTTCAGTTATAGGGGATATCTCAGAAGATGAAATAGAAGGAGTCGTAGTTTTTAGTATTTGGCCACTCAATAAATTCAGAATAGTTCAATAGAAAGGAGGCGTCTTAGCGTATGAAAGTTGTTCAATATTTTAAACATGCAAGAAATTTAAATGCCTATAAGAAAAAATATAAACGCTTAACACATGCTTTATTATGTGTCTTTGTCTTATGTGCTGCCTTTGTATTGACAACTTATGCTGGGGCTGAAACACATAATTTAGAGAATTACACATATGTTTCGTATTCACAATCATCTGATCTAGATGACGAGGAAACGTTACAACTTCTTACTATTGATGAGTCTACTCATCCCGTCTATGTCTTACAGAAAAACAACATAGCATCTGTAAAGGTATCTACAAATAAGAATAGCGATGGTATAGAAAATGGTACTATTACACCTGATACTAAATATCTTAAACTTAAAGTAGAATTCAAGAATATCCATGCTGCTATACTAAACAATCAATATGGAGGATCTTTTGCATATGATCTTCCTGAATTCTTCCGTTCTACAAGTACAACAGAAAGACCGATTATTGATGATAATAATAAAGTAATTGGGAAAATTCATGTAGAAAATGGACAGGCTATTGTCACATATACAAAAGAATTCTTAGAGAGTTTAGGTGAACATGCGACACTTTCGGGAAACTTCTTCTTAGAAGGAGAAGTAGATCTTACAACATTAGATAAAGACAATGGCTCTATAGAAGCGACTTTCCCAAATGGAAGCATCAAGCTAGAATATGGTCCAAGCTTCTTAGAAAAGTATAGTGATGTCAAGGTAGAGAAGTCTTATACAAAAGATCCAAACAGCGATTATATCAAATATACACTCACTGTATCAGCAGGTCCCGATGGCAGTCAAAATATCTATGTGGTCGATAAGTTTACAACTTATAAAAACCTAGTCACTTATGCAGGGGATATCTCTCATACACCTACAGAACTAGGTACTACAGAAGATGGACAAAAGCCATATGAAACAAGAAATACAGATATAGCAGGTCAGATTTATTTAACGAATCAGTCTAATTCTGATAAGGAAATACCTGAGTCTGTAACTGATAGCACTAAGATTAACAAGCCGGGAAGTATTGTCTGGTCAATAGATAAACTCGCTCCTAATGAAACAAGAACATTGACTTACTACGTCAAACTTACTGATAAACAAGATATCAGAAATAAGGATATTACTAATAAAGCATCAGTGCTTAATAAAAAAGATAATGAAACATACTTAAAGGGATCTTCTGAAAAAACATTCACTCCATCAATTAACTATGGTATGACGAAAAACATCATTTCTACGAATGGTAAACAGTATACAAAGGATCAAGATGGGAACTATATCGTTCAATATAGATTAAACTTCACTTTAAATGCGAATAGTAATTATACTTTAAAGAATTATGCATTCTTTGATTATTTAAACTATAGTGGATTTGCGAACGATAATAAGATGTTACCTTATATCTCTTATATGCAGGATTCTATAGAGTTACATCAAATTGTGGGAAGCACAGATACGATTATTGATTCTTCTTTATATAAGGTTCAATGGGAAACAAATGGTACGAACTACAAAGATACATATGATGGTAATCCAAATCGCTTCAAGTTAAGTGGCACAGATGATCATCCTATTACTATTTATCCAGGTGATTCATATTATGTGACTTATAAACTCAAGATTCAACCAGAAGTCTATGCGGCAATGCAGGCAGGACAAGTATTAATCCAAAATATATATGCGAATGATGCAGATAATGCAAAGAAAGTTGCAGGTATGTTGGATCGAACAATTGCAAAACTTACTCTGAATGACTATACATGGATTCAAAAGATCAAAGATAGTAATCTTACTTCAAATGAGCAAACAATCCAGATGAATTCAGAAGTCTATGTAAAGAAGAATAATGGTTATGAAAAAGATTCTTCAGTCAATAGTTTTGTAGTTCCACAAGGAAGCTATAAGTATACTGTTAATCTAAATAAATCACAGAATCAATTTGATATCACGCATGCAACCTTAAAGGATGCATTAAGTTCAGATATCATGCATTATGTTGGTTATGTAAAGATTACAGCTTATGAATACGATGAAAGTTCTAATACCTATAAAGATAAAGAATCTAAATGGGTGAAGATAGACAAACAGAAATCATTTGAATTAATGCTCTCTGAGCTTGGCTGGTCAAACAGTTATGGTTATCGCTTTGAATACTATGCACAAACGAAAGATTTAAGTGAAATTGGTCAGATTAAAGTGACTAATACATTCACATTAAATGGAGATGTAGTAAAAGGTGATCAAACCTTTAAATTCAATAATAAATCAGCCTCTCAAACAACACAGGTCAATGGTTTCTATAACCTGAATGTAAATAAGAGTGCCTGGTATTATGAAAGACCAGTAGAAAATGCGACTACTTGGGAAAATGGTGCATTCTATTGGGTTATTGAAGTCAATGGATCAGCTATTAGAGAAGGAACTCAAATTAGAGATGCAGTAGTAAAAGAAAACAACATCACTGATTCTTATTTGCATTCTGATTCTGTTGTAGGTATCTATCAAGGAAAGCTTGCAACACAGGTAGTTGCATGTAAGAACTATCAAGAGTTCTTAGACTCAAATAAAGGCTTAAAAGATAAAAGAGAACTATTTGATCAGGAATATACAAACAGTAAGAACTTTAGTGGAAACTACAAGAGTGAATTAACACTTACTGCAAAAGAAACAATCAAACTAGAAAATCAAGAAAATATCTATATTATTGTGAAAACAGAACCTTCCAAGATTCCAACAGTCAATCGTACAACATTTGATTACAAGAATGAAGTGTTATTAAAAGATACGACAGATACTTCATTTAATAAACGAAATGATGCGACTCAATCTCTTCATGGTGGAGGAGATTTGCTGAAGGAGTTCAATTTTACATTTAGTTATGATGGAAAAGAAGCTAAAATACTTAAATCTGGTACTGATGACAGTACTAGTAAAATTGCGACAAATATACTAAACCAGACAACAGGTAATGGTATATATGCCTCTTGGGTCTTTAAAGTCAATTATGCAGGTGACTTAAAAGGAGACTACCGTGTATTAGAAGATATTCCAGAAGGCATGGAGCTTGGTTATATACGTATCAAGTGGCATGGTAATCAAGCAAGCTCTGTTGTATCTAAGACAATGGATAACTTAGGTGATGACTGGAACCAATATTCCAATACAGCAACGAATGACAACGGACAAAGTCAAAGTACAACCTATTACTATAATAAGACTACAAATAAAGCTCTTATTAAACTAGGTGAATTTGAGAATAAACATACAAGAGATGATTGTTCTATCGATGTACAGGTTGTCTGTCGTGTAACTGATTCTAAAGTCTTGCTAGGTGGACAATCTAAAACCTTTGCGAATCATGTCACACTTCAAGATGAAGATGGAGAAGAACAACTTGCAACTTCAAGTTCTACTGCAGCACTTGAGAAGAACAGCCTAGATAAAAGCCATCCTGAAACATTTAATGGACAAACAATCAAGTATACAATTACTGCCAATACACTCTCTCAGAAGTTACCATCTAATGATGGTAATAAGCTGACATTAGTGGATGAGTTAGGAGATAACTTAGAATTAGATATCACAAGTATTGAGGCTAAGGATGATGCAGGAAATTCTGTACAAATAGAAAAAGCATTTAATCCAGAAACAAATACTTTAGAAATCTCAATTCCAAATGAAAAGAAGATCATTATTACTTATACAGTGACTGTAAACATAGCACCAGATACTTCTACAAAAGTGTCTAATAAGGTTTATTGGAAGTCTTATGGGAATGATGGTGGTAAGAATGATGTTATTCCAGACTTCAGCTATAACCTGAATGCTGGTGGTAGTACGACAACAACGGATAATCCTCATCTTACAATCAAGAAGATAGATCAGGATAATGCGAATCCAATGAGTGGAGTTACATTTGATATTTATGAATGTAAGCTCAATGGAGATAAGATTCAAAGAGTTGAAGGTAGTACAACAAGTGGTGAAACAGAAAATGGACTCTATGCAGTACAAGTACCATTTGTGACTTCATATAACACAATATATGAAGTAAAGGAAAGAAATACACCAGATGGATATATGAAGGACGATAGTTCTTACTATATTATCTGTGTAGATAAAAAGAATAGTGATGATTATACAGACTATGTAAAACAATGTATTGCTTATTTTGAAAAACAATCAAATAAAAAATACAAAGTCGCATACTCATCTACAGATTTTAACTTAACTATATATAACTCTCAGAAAGGTATAGTAGTTAAAAAAGCATTTATTAACAATGCGACAGGTACTTCTCATAAACCAGTGAGTGGAACATATACATTTGGATTATATGACAATTCACAAGGAAGTGGTTCACCACTACAAGTAAAAACAATTACTTATAGTACAGGTGAAACAGAAGAGAAGACCACGAAGTTCATCAATCTTAATCTAAATACAGATTACTATGTATTTGAATTAGATGATGAAGGAAATCCAATCACTCATACTTCTCAAGAAGTAACAGTGAATAAATTACCATATGTTGTAGATTATAAAGTAAATGGTAATTCTACAGGTAAGGAAGTAGTAGGAGATGAAGTCATAGTGACTAATAGTCTCCGTACAAAGAAGCTGCCTTCTGCAGGTAGCAGATTAACCCTGATTTACAGACAATTAGGACTAGTGATGGTAGGAGTTAGTTCTATAGTTCTGTTGATCGTATATAAAAATCGCGATAAGAAGATAAAAGAAGAGGAGATAGGGAAATGAAATTAATGAAGAGAATTTTAGCTATTGTCTGCACGTTTGTGATGATCATTTCAATGGCTACTGGTGTTAATGCGGTAGAAAATACGTCTACTACAGCAACTTCAACACCAGAAAGAGGTAAAATTACAGTTACAAATGCAATCGCAGGAGAAGATTATAAGATTTATAAGATTTTATCACTTGAAAGCTATGACAAAACTGCAGGTGCTTATTCATATAAGAAACCTGGTGGAGATTGGGATACATTTATTAACTCAGATGAAGGTCAACAATTTTTTACTTCAAATGAAAACGGTTATGTGACTTTAAAAGATACTAGTGATAAAGAAGTACGTAAACTTGCAATTTATGCAATTGGTTATGCACAAAAACACAACATCACTGCAACTAAAACAGCAACAGCATCAGTATCTAAATCTGATAATGCTACAGCTGTATTTGAAGATTTAGATTTAGGTTACTATGTAGTTGAATCAACTTCAGGAACAGCTTGTAATATTACTACTGCTGCTCCTACAGCAGAAATTCAGGACAAGCATGATAATCCAAGTGTTACCAAGATTATCACTCAGGGTGGCAATGTAAATAGTGATGGTACTATGAACTCTGTTAATCTTGGAGAAACCGTATTCTTCAAGACAACTATTCATGTAAAACCTGGTGCTAAGAACTATGTTTTACATGATAGTATGAATGAAAATTTGAAATTTGTTCAAGTTGCTTATGTTAGAGATAATGAGAATCATGAATATCGTCAAACAGATGATTTCATTGTTAAACCAGATAGATATAGTCCAGGGAATCCTGAAGATGGATGTACTTTCGAACTTTCATTCACTGACTCTTTCTACAAAACATATAGACAAGATATTGATACTGGCAGATTGACAGAAATAACAGTTGAGTATCTTGCATATGTAAGTGAAAAAGCACCTATTAACTTTGCAATGAAAAATACAACATGGTTAACATATGGTGATAAAAAAACAAAGACTGAAAAATCTGAAACAGAAACTTATACTTATGGTATTCCAGTATATAAATACACTGGAATAGATACAGCTCTTGAAGGTGCAAAGTTCATCTTATCAACAAATGAACAGCCTAGTGAAAGCAATGCAATTAAGTTTAATCCAAATGGTACAATTTATCGTTATAGTACTGATCAGACAAAAGGAAATATAACTTTAACATCTGGCAATAAAGGTTATGTTAATATCAACGGTTTGCAGGCAGGTATTTACTACCTTAAAGAAACAGAAGCACCAAAAGGTTATAACAAAATCCAGAAGCCTATTAAGATTGAAATCTTATCTAATGGTAAAATTAAGGTAGATGGTGTAGAAATTACAGGTGATGTAAAAGTTCTAAACAACAAAGGTTCAATCTTACCTAGTACCGGTGGTATGGGTACAACATTAATCTATGTTGTAGGTTCTATTTTAGTTTTAGCTTCTGGTATTGTATTATTCTCTAAGAGAAAAGAAGGAACTAACTAATTATATAAACATATTATTTAGGGAATGATTTTCATTCCCTATTAGTTATTAAAGGAGGAAAATGTAAGTAACCAAATATATCGACTATTGTGATTAAATGTGTTCAAATCTACTCAAAGGAAAGCTTTAATATGAAAACATCAAATATCACAAATTATAAACCAAAGGATTTTGCTGAACTTTAAGGCGTACCTGTTAAGACATTATAACGTTGAGATAGAGAAGAAACTTTAAAGGCAAACCGAACCCAAACTAATAGGCATTATTATACTTATAATCAGCATTTACTAAATCAAGTTGCATGTTAAGATAGTTCTGTAATGCAAAAGAATTATTGCAGACCAGTGTACTGAAGATTATGGAAACCGTGTAACGATTTATTAGATGAAGTATTGGAACATAAAATCAAAAGCATAATTTGAATACCCACAAACCACAGGTTAGTGAAAATTAAATTTTATTAACGCCGATTAAAAGGCGTTCATGAAGCCGAACTGAATACATGGATTTTCCATTTGTACTATAATTAGATTAGAAATCAGATGGAGAACTCATATAGGATATTGTTTCAATACTTCATGTGTTTTCCTGCAGGTTGCAAAGGGCTTCGTAAGTATAAACAATAGATAGAAAGGGATGAGGAAATTGCTGAAGAGTTTCAAGACGGAAATAAATCCGACAGAGGA